>NZ_LSJO01000035.1:0-899 GCF_001556735.1 Sphingomonas sp. CCH9-F2
AGGTATCGGCCCCCGCCACGCTGGCGCAGGCGCGCGCCACGCTGGGCGACGGCCCGGCGCTCTGGGCGATGATCGAGACGTGCCGTGCGATCGTCGACCTGCCAGCGATCGTCGGTGCGGCGGATGCCACCGGGCTGGCGGCGTTGGTGGTCGGGACCAACGATATGGCCAAGGAGATGCGCTGCCGTCCCGGCGCCACCCGTGCGCCGCTGCTGCCGATCCTGACGCAGGTGGTGCTGGCGGCGCGGATGGCGGGACTGATCGCGCTGGACGGCGTATGCAACGTGCTGGACGACGACGCGGTGGTGGAGGCCGAGTGCCGGCAGGGGCTGGACTGGGGCTTCGACGGCAAGACGCTGATCCACCCGGCGCAGATCGCGGCGGCGAACCGGGTGTTCACCCCCGCGCCCGCCGAGGTCGAATGGGCGCAGACGGTAGAGGCGGCGTTCGCGCTGCCGGACAACGCCGGCAAGGGCGCGATCCGCGTCGAGGGCAAGATGGTGGAACTGCTCCACCTGGAGGAAGCGCGCCGCACGCTGGCGATCGTGGGGGCGATCGCGCGCGGGGTGGCGGGGCGGTAGGGCGCGCGCCATGGGCCTGCCCGGACAGCTGGGATTGAGGTTGCCGATCGTGCAGGCGCCGATGGCGGGCGTGTCCACGCCGGCGATGGCGGCGGCCGTATCCGAGGCGGGCGCGCTGGGGTCGATCGCCGTCGGCGCGGTGGAGGTGGACCGGGCGCGGGCGATGATCCGCGCCACGCGCGAGCGGACGATGCGGGCGTTCAACGTGAACCTGTTCGTTCATGCGACGCCGCGCGCCGACGCGGCGCGGGAAGCGCGGTGGATCGGGGCGCTTGCGCCGCTTTTCGACCGTTACGGCGGCACACCGCCGGCCGCGCT
>NZ_LSJO01000350.1:0-19290 GCF_001556735.1 Sphingomonas sp. CCH9-F2
TCGCCAACCTCCTCTACTTCCTTCACCCGACGCTGGTGCCGCCCTTCAACACCGCAATCGTTAAGGGCTACAACGCGCTGACGGGGGCGAATGTGAAGCTCGGGAGCTGGGAGCATTTTCTGGCGATGCGGACCGGCATCCTCGATCTCAACGACCGCTTCCGCGAGCTGCTATCGAATGATTTAGGCGCGATCGGCGGTCTGTTGTTCGACATCGGCTCCGATCGCTATCCGGCTCCGCCCCTCGACGTGAGCGGCGCGACGCTGGCGAGCTGGGGGCAGCGGCTTGAGGCGGCGCGCGAGGAAGCGCGCACGCTCAGCAAGGCCGCTCAGCGCGAGGGCGAGAACGAGCGCACCCATACCGAAATCCAGGCATGGCTTCGCGATCTAGGGTTGGCGCTCGGCTATGACGTATGGATCGCCGCGAACGACCGCAGCCGCGCCTTCGACGGATCACCCTTGGGCGCAGGATGCCTTGAGCGCCTGCCCGACACGATCGCGACGTCGAAGGGCGCTGACTCGATCCGGCTGATCGACGTGCTGTGGCTTGAGAAGGCCGGCGATCATGTCGCCGCGGCGTTCGAGGTGGAGCATTCGACCTCGATCTATTCGGGCATCGTCAGGATGCTCGACCTGGCCTTGAGCGGTGGCGACCTTCACGCGACCGCGGGGCTGTTCCTTGTCGCGCCCGACGCGCGCGAGACGGACGTTCGCGCGCAGTTGCAGCGGCCCGCGTTCAGCCGCGTAGCCGACCTCGACATATCCTACCTGCCCTATGGCGAGCTGGAGAAGAACCGGGAGGCCATCGCGCGGTTCGGATCGGGACTGAAAGCGATCAAGGCCGTTTCCAGCAAGCTCGCCTAGCCCGCTCCGCGCAAGGGATGATCCGGAGAGCCGCGTATCCTCTAGCATGTAGAGGAGTGCTGCCGTGACGATGCCATCCCCGGCCCCCTGGCTCGACGCCGTGCTGATCGGGTGGTTCGTGCTGACCGCCCTTTCGGTCGCTTACGTCGCGTGGGATGCCTTCACCCGCAACCCCGAGCTGCGCGTGATGAAATGGGGGTGGCTGTTGGTCACGCTCTATGGTGGCCCGATCATGGCCGCGGCCTATGTCCTGTCCTGCCAGGAGCCGGCGAACGAGCGGCACGAGGATTTCGTTCGACCGCTCTGGAAGCAGGCGTTCGGCTCGGCCATCCATTGCATGGCGGGCGATGCAACCGGCGTCATCGCCGCAGCCGCGATCACCACGGCGCTCGGCCTGCCGATGTGGCAGGACGTGATCGCGGAATATGTGTTCGGCTTCGCGTTCGGACTGCTGATTTTCCAGGCGCTTTTCATGCGCGACATGGCGGGCGGTTCCTATTGGGGCGCGCTTCGCATGTCGTTCATCCCCGAATGGCTGTCGATGAATGCCGTCATGGCCGGCATGATCCCGACGATGGTGGTGTTGATGAGCCGCGACATGGCCGCGATGCACGCCAGCTCGCTCCGCTTTTGGGGCGTCATGTCGCTGGCGACACTCGTCGGGTTCGCAGTCGCCTATCCGATCAACCTTTGGCTGGTTGGCGTGCGCTTGAAGCACGGCATGGGCACGGTGCGCGCGCTGGGGCATGGCGGACACGAAGTCGGCGCGGACCGGCAATCGGCCACGCCGATGCCGGACATGGGACACGACGCAATGGCAGGGATGAGCGGCATGGCGGCCGGCGCGCGCGTGACCGGACCTCAGATCGCCGCGATGACAGTGTTGACGCTCATCATGCTTGGCGCGGGCATTATCGTTGCGACGCTGTTCGGTCGGTGGGCCATGTAACTTGCCGCGAACGACGGAGATCGCGGCAAGGGGTGATCGCGCGGCGCGCGTATCTAGGAACAGGCGGGGGGCTCATACGGAGATAATGCGATGCACCAGATCGACCCCGGCATGAAGGCGTGCATGGACGCCTGCCACGAATGCCATGTGACCTGTCTTCACATGGCGATGAACCATTGCCTCGAAATGGGCGGCCAGCACGCCGCGCCCGAGCATATGAAGATCATGGCCGACTGCGCGCAAATTTGCGCGGTTGCGATCGACTTCATGGCGCGCAAGTCCGCCCACCATCAGCATATCTGCCGCGAGTGTGCCGAGATCTGCCGGGCTTGCGCAGCGAGCTGCGAGGCCCTGGGCGGCATGGAGGATTGCGTGGCAGCGTGCCGGAAGTGCGCCGATTCCTGCGATCGGATGGCGGCATAGCGGGGCTTGCGCGGGCGGTCGCCCGCCCGCGCAGCTATCTGCATATCAACGGCCCATGCTCGCGATCACAGCGAACAGCTCGGCCGTGAACTTGGTCAGGAGCTCGGTCGCTGCGCTCCCGAAAATCACCAAACATACGCCTAGCGCGATCAGCTTAGGCACGAAGCTCAGCGTCTGTTCGCTAATCGACGTCGCCGCCTGGATGATGCTGATTATCAGCCCGACGATCATCATCGGCACGAGCAGCACCACGCAGATCAGGCCGGCCACGGCCAGCATCCTCCCCGTCTCGTCGAGCAGGATCGACTGATCCATCAGGCGCGGCCCCGTGAACGGCCGGGGACCGCGAGGGCTCCCCGGCCGCGCATCACATCGCCGATGCAGGCGGCGCGAGCGTCCCGAGCCAGGCGATCAGCCCGAGAACCGCGATGACACAGGAGGTTTCGATCGCCAGACTTGTCCGCAGCGCGCCGAGGGCGCCCTTGTGATCGTCCGCTGCGATCGACCGCTCGAATGCCGGCGTGAGCCGGAAGCGGTTGAGCGAGGCGAGCCCTAGCATGGCGACGAACAGCGCCAGCTTTGCGATCAGGAGCTGACCATAGAGCGTCGCAGGAAGCGTGGCGAGGTTGCCGATCCCGACCAGCATCCAGCCGTTGACCAGGCCGGTGACGAGGATCGTGCCGACCACAACCGTCCCGATCGCGCCGAACCCGTGCAGCGCGCGGTGCGTCAGCCCCAGATGCGCCGCGTCTACGCGCGCCGCGGGTCGGGAGACGAGCAGGAGCAGCCCCAGTAGTGCGCCAACCCAAGCGCCCGAGGCGATCAGATGGAGAATGTCGACGATGAGGTGGACCCAGCCCATCACGGCTTCGTCCATCGCGCCGTGTCCGGTCCACGCCAGCGTTGCGAGTGCCACGGCCGAGCAGAGCGCGACGATGCTCAGCCAGATGCCGCGCCCGCCCGCGACCAGCGCTGCCAGCGCCGCGAGGGCCACCATGACCATGCGCAGCTTCCATGCTGCTCCGATCGCAGAGCCGGTGAGCAGCGCGCCGACTGCTTCACGGTCGATCGGCCAGGCCGGCGTTCCGGCCATTGAGGAGGCCATCAGCACGACCCAGGCGCCTGAAAACAACAGGCTCAGGCCAGCGCTGGCGATGAACCAGGGACGCAGCGCGAGCGCGTCGCCGCGCTCGCGCGCCCGCAGCCCATAAAGGCTGAATGCGGCAAGGCCGAACAGCGCAGCCAGCGTCACGTAGAGCGCGAAGCGGACGCCGATAAGCGACCAGTCCCCCATCGCCTCACTTCACCGCGAAGACGTAGGTTCCTGCGACCTTGTGGGTGTCGGTCGAGACGACATTCCACGCGACGCTATACCGACCCGATGGGAGCGGCGATTTCGGGGTGATGACGAGGGTCCGGCCATCGGACGAGAGCGCGGAGGCGCTGGCCATCTTCATGGCTGCCATGCCGGGCATCGCTGCCATCGTGAGATCGGCCTTGGAGAAGGCTGGCATCAGCTTCTCGCTGAAATGAAGTTCGATACGAGCGGGCTTCGCGACCGTCGCATTGGCGGCCGGCGATGCCGACACCAGCTTAGGATGGGCGTTCGCCGTTCCGGCGAACATGACGAGAGCGGCAGCAGCAGTCAGAACGGATAGGCGGCGCATAGGGGGCCTTTCGACAGGAGGGTTCCTGTCCTTCATTACGCGCCCCGATCGACCACCCCTCACGGATGGATTTGAGGGATGGGCGCGTCGCTTGCGTAATCCATGCTAGAGGGGTGGAGTGAACGACATGGACCTCGACGCAGTATTGATGAGGCTGGCGCAAGCACCCGTGCCCGCGAGCCTTGATGGCATGGAAGATCGCGTGCTGGCGCGGGTCGCCGCACGTCCAGCGGCGCGCGCCGGCTTAGGCGTTGGGGCAATGACGATCGCTGCGGCGCTCGTCATGGGCATCTTCGGTGCCGGTGTGCCCGCGAAGGAAGCCAGCGCGGCTTCGCTATCGCCCTTGGGGCCGGTGTCGCCGCTCGCGCCCTCCACGCTGCTCGTCGGCGTGCAATGAGCGGCCGCATCCGCCTTCTGCTTGGCATTGTCGCGTGCTTCATCGCCGCGATCATCGGTGTGTTCGTGGGGCGGGCGCTACTTCCGCCACGTGCCCAGCCCGGCTCGGAGCTGCACGACGTGCTGCATCATAAGCTGGCGCTGGACGCCAACCAGGAAGCGCGACTTGAAGTGCTGGAGCAGCGTTTCGCCGTGCAGCGGCGCGCATTCGAGCTGGAATTGCGGGCGAACAATGCCCGGCTCGCTGAAGCGATCGAGGCCGAGCATGGCAACGGGCCGCGCGTCGCCGCAGCGGTCGACCAGAGCCACGCCGTCATGGGCGAGCTCCAGAAAGCGACGCTGGCGCACATCTTCGCCATGCGCCAGCTCTTGCGGCCCAATCAGACCGGCCAGTTCGATCAGGCCGTGGTGAAGGCGCTCACCGACGACGCACGTTGAGGTTCGGCGCGTGAGCCTCGACTGGACCACGCTTACGGACGGCGAGCTGGCGACCCTCAGCATCGCCGGGCGCGAAGCCGCCTTCGCCGAGATCATGCGCCGCCATCGGCAGTCAATCTTCCGCATGGTGCGCGCGTGCGTCGGCGAGGCCGACGAGGCGCTGGACCTTCTGCAGGAGACCTTCGTCGCGGCGCATCAGGCCCTGCCCCGCTACGACGGCGATCGATCGATGCGCGCGTGGCTATCGACGATCGCGATCAACAAGTGCCGCGATTGGGGGCGCAAGCGCACCGTGCGGCGCTTTCTGGCGTTCGCCGCACCGATCGGCGCGGAAGCCGAAGCCATTGCAGACGACCAGGTGGCGATCGACGACGCGACGGGCGACCGACAGGAACTCGACCGCGTGACGCGCGCCATTGCGGGCTTGCCGACCGCATTGAAGGAATCCTTGGTGCTGCGCACGATCGAGGGGTTGAGCCAGGCTGAAACCGCGGCAGTGTTGTCGATCAGCGAAAAGGCGGTAGAAACCCGCCTCTATCGCGCGCGATCGAAGTTGCTGGAGCGATTGGGCGGGCGCTGAGGGATAGCGCCCTGAGCTGCGTATCAAGGCTAGAGGGACACTCCCGTTCGAGAGCCTTGAGGACCGTATGAGCCGCACTATCGATCGCCGCCAGATGCTTCGCGGCGCCGCCCTTGCTGGCGGTGGCATGGCGCTGACCGCCTATATGCCCGCGTGGGCGCAGCCTGTCTCGGGCGGGATCGTCAAACCGCTGCCGACCGTCTCGGGCACTGACATCGCGCTGACGATCGACAGTTTCAGACTTCCCGTCGACGGCAAGTCGACGCCCGCAATCGGCGTCAACGGCACGGTGCCGGCCCCTCTCATTCGCTTGAAGGAGGGGCAAAAGGTCCGCCTCTCCGTCACCAACAATCTCGACGAGGACAGTTCGATCCACTGGCATGGGCTGCTCGTGCCGTTCGCGATGGACGGCGTGCCCGGCATCAGCTTCCCCGGCATCAAGGCGCGCTCGACCTTCATCTACGAGTTCCCGATCATCCAGTCGGGCACCTACTGGTATCACAGCCATTCCGGCGAGCAGGAGCAGGGCGGACTTTACGGGCCGATCGTGATCGACCCGGCCGGTGCCGATCCGATCGCGTTCGACCGCGAGCATGTGATCGTGCTGTCCGACCACAGCCAGATGACCGGCGAGCAGATTTTCCGGAAGCTGAAGCAGATGGGCGGCGCCTATTTCAACTATCAGCGGCCGACCCTCGCGGGCTTGCTCGCGGGTCGGGAAATGCCGCTCAAGGACCGGATCGAGTGGGGAAAGATGCGAATGGACCCCGCCGACATCGCCGACGTCACCGGCTCGACCTATACCTTCCTGGTCAACGGCTACGGGCCGTATGACAACTGGACGGGGCTGTTCAAGCCGGGCGAGCGGGTCCGCTTGCGGATCATCAACGCCGCGGCGCAGACCAACTTCAACGTCCGCATCCCCGACCTGCCGATGACCGTCGTGCAGGCCGATGGGCAGAATGTCCGTCCGGTGAAGATCGACGAGTTCCAGATCGGCGTTGCCGAGACGTTCGACGTGATCGTGACGCCCGAGGACCGGGCCTACAGCTTCGTCTCCGAGGCTATCGATCGCTCCGGCATGGGCCGGGCGACGCTCGCCCCGCGTGAGGGGATGGTCGCCCCGGTCCCGCCGCTTCGTCCGCGCACGCTGCTGACCATGACCGATATGGGCATGGACATGGGGAGCATGGGCGGGATGCAGGGCATGTCCGGCATGAAGGACGAGAGCCCGGTCGCCACGCGCGGGCCGGACCCCACCTTGATGCAGAACGCCTCGCGCAATCTTTGGAAGCTGACGGGCTGGAAGGGGCCGACCGATCACGGGACGGTCGCGGCAGGCGCAGCGATGGCGGGCATGTCCGGCATGTCGGGCATGGACCACAGCCAGATGGGCGGCGCTGTAATGCCCGGGATGGACCATAGCCAAATGGCAGCGGGCGGTGCTGGCATGGCCGGCATGGACCATAGTGCCATGTCGGGCGGATCGGGCCAGGCTGGCGGCATGGCCGGGATGGACCACGGGTCGGGTGGCGGCATGAACATGAACATGCGCGACCCGAAGAATGCGCCGGGCGTGAAGATGGGGCCGGGCGTGCAGACCATCTCCCCGATGCCGAAGGACCGTAGCGGTGAACCGCCCCAGGGTCTGGGGGGCCTGGATCACCGCGTCCTCACCTATCGCGACCTCGTTTCGCTCGCGCCCAACCCCGACGTGCGCGCGCCGTCGCGTCAGTTCGAGATCCATCTGACCGGTAACATGGAGCGCTACATGTGGGGCTTCGACGGGCAGAAGCTGAGCGATCCCGCCGACCCCATCCCGTTCCGCAAAGGCGAGCGGGCGCGGGTGACGTTGGTCAACGATACGATGATGCCGCACCCCATCCATCTCCACGGCCATTTCTTCGAGCTGGTGACGGGGCACGGCAATCATGCGCCGCGCAAGCACACCGTCAACGTGCCGCCTGGAGGCAAGATGACCTTTGATCTGACCGCCGATGCACCCGGCGATTGGGCGTTCCACTGTCACAATCTCTACCACATGACCGCAGGCATGATGCGCGTCGTCACCGTTCGCCCGTTCGCGGGAGAGGCGGCATGAACCGGCTGACCGCGGCGCTCGCCGCCACCACCATGCTCGGCATCGCCGGTCCTGTCGCCGCTCAGTCGATGCAGGGCATGGATCATTCGGCAATGCCGGGCATGACCATGCCGATGCCTGCGAAAAAGAAGCCGGTGGTGAAGCCCACGGCCAAAGGCAAGCCGGCCAAGACTAGGTCAGCTCCTGCGAGGCGACCATCAGCTTCGACGACGAAACGCCGCGCCGCGCCAACGGCCGGCATGAATGGTATGGATCACGGGACCATGCCGGGCATGGATCACTCGTCTATGCCCGGCATGGACCATGCGGCTCCGCAGGGCTCACAGCAGGGCATGGAAGCCATGCCGGGGATGCAGATGCCCGGAAACGGCCAAACGGTCCCTCAGGGCTCCCAGCAGCCGATGCAGGGCATGGACCATTCGGCGATGCCGGGGATGACCATGCCAGCCGACCAGCACAGCGGCCACGACATGCAGGGCATGTCGGGAATGGCCGGAATGCCAGGCATGGCGGCCGATGGGGTGCAGCAGACTGGCACCGCGCTTCCCGCAGGAAACGCCCCCGCCCCGCCCCTGCCGACCGACCATGCGGCCGACAGCGTTTACGGCGCGGACGCGATGGCGATGGGTCGCCATCACCTTCAGCAGCATCACGGCGGTCAAAACTTCAGCCAGGTGCTATTGAACCTCGCTGAGTATCAATTCCGCAACGGTCGTGACGGCTATCGCTGGGATGGCGAGGCGTGGTTCGGGGGTGACATCAACCGCCTCTTCATCAAGTCTGAGGGCGAGGGAGCCTTCCGCGAGGGCATCGAGAGCGCCGAGGTGCAGGCGCTCTATAGCCGGACCATTGGCCCTTATTTCAATCTACAAGCGGGTGTCCGCCAGGATTTGGGGCCGTCCCCGAAACGCACCTATGCGACCGTCGGGCTGGAGGGGCTGGCACCGGGCTTCTTCGAGCTAGAGGGCGCGGTATTCCTGTCCAACAAGGGCGACCTGCTAGGGCGGCTTGAGGGCTATTACGACCAGCGCATCACCCAGCGGCTGATCCTGCAACCGCGCGCCGAGCTCAATTTCGCTGCGCAGGACGTGCCGGAAAACCGGATCGGATCGGGCCTATCCAACGCCGAGCTTGGATTGCGGCTGCGTTATGAGATCCGGCGCGAGTTCGCCCCCTATTTCGGCGTGTCATGGGATCGCCGCTTCGGCGACACCGCCCGCTACGCGCGCGCCGATGGGGATCGCGCAACGTCCAAGAGCATCGTCGCCGGCGTTCGTGTCTGGTTCTGATCGATGGAGGAACAGATGGCTCAAGACGGCAGGCGCTCGATAAGGCAGCACTTCCCGAGCCTGCCGTTCGTAGGCGCCCTGGCGATCGTCCTGGCGCTGGGCGCAGCCGCGTTTATCTACCTTGGCGTGTATAACATCGCGGCCGACGAACCGCACACGCCGGCGGTCTATTCAATGCTCGAACGCCTGCGCGATCGGTCGATTGAGGCACGCGCGCGCGGCATAACACCCCCGGCCGATCTGGCATCGGCGCAGCGCGTGTCAGTCGGCGCGGGCCTTTACGGAGAAATGTGTTCCGGTTGCCATCTCGGCCCCGGCGTCGAGAAATCCGAGATGAGCCAGGGCCTCTATCCACAGGCGCCGGAACTCGCGCGCGCTCAAGATCTCACCCCCGCCCAGCAATTCTGGATCATCAAGCACGGGGTGAAGCTCAGCGCCATGCCGGCATGGGGCAAGACGCATCCCGACCCCCTAATTTGGAATATGGTCGCGTTCGTCCGCAAGCTCCCCGGCATGACGCCCGAACAGTATAAGGCACTGGTCGCGAGCGCCCCGGCCGATCACGACGAGATGATGAAGGACATGCCGGGTATGAAGTGACCCCGGCGACGAGGTTGAGGGAGGAGTGGTTCTGAAAAGCGCGAAACTGAGGCTGCATCTACTCGCGAGCCGCACGCACAAATGGCTCGCGATCATCATCGGCGCGCAGCTCCTGCTATGGTTCGCAAGCGGCGCCCTGATGAGCTTCCTGCCGATCGATCGGGTGCATGGCGATCACCTCGTTGACCGCAAAGCCGCGGCGCCCCTTCCCCGCGGCAGCACGTTCGCCCCACCATCGGCGATCGTAGGCGCAGCAGATGCGCCCATCGAGGCCATCACCTATCGCATGTGGCTTGGCCGCCCGGTCGCCGAGGTCGCGACAGCCAAGGGAACGCGCCTGTTCGACGCCGCGACGGGCCAAGCGCTGCCAGCACCAACGGCTCGTGAGGCCGAGGAGATCGCGCGTTTGGCATGGCGTGGCGGTGCTCGACCAGCGGCGAAGGTAGAGCGGATCGAGCGCGCCAGCCCCGAATATCGCGGCACGCTCCCCGCCTGGCGCGTCGCGTTCGCCGACCTCGATTCCACCCGCGTCTTTGTCGCGGCCGACACCGGTCGGATCTCGGCTGTCCGAACCGGCACTTGGCGGCTCTACGACTTCTTCTGGGGCCTTCACATCATGGATTGGACGAATCACGAGAACTTCAACACGCCCTGGCTGCTCGCCTTCGCGATCGGTGGGCTTGCGCTTTGGTTAGGGGGGGCAGTGCTTCTCTACATGCGATGGCCCAAAACGCGGCGTCGCAACATCGTGATCGAGGCATAATATACGCGGCTCAGGAGCGTAGCCCTCGGAAATAAAGTCCTGTTTCCTGACAATTTCTCGCGCGTTCTAGCACCCCGGGTGAGGGATAGCCGCCTCGCACGCGTAGAAGTCTTAGAACCCAGGGAGATCAATAATGCGCTTCGCACCAACATTCGCAGCTTTGGCGCTGCTCGCCACGCCCGCCCTCGCGCAGCAGAGCGGCGGAATGCAGGGCATGAACCACGGTCAGATGGCCGGCATGAACCACGACGACATGGCGGGCATGATGGCCGGCAATCCCTACGGCCAGGCCGAGATGGACATGCATCAGAAGATGATGGCGGCCAAGCAGGGCGACGCGGCCGAAATGTGGACGCGCAAGATGATCGAGCATCACCGAGGCGCCATCGCCATGTCGCGCGTTGCGGTGCGTGACGCGCGCGACGCCGAGACCAAGCGCATGGCGCAGATGACGATCACGAAACAGGAAAAGGATATTGCCGAGCTGCAGGCGTGGCTCAGCAAGCACGGCAAGCGCCCGCAATAAGGGAGCGCTGCCCCGCCCTGTCGATCCCCCTACCCCCCGGCAGGGCGGGGATTTCCTTTTAGGAGCTGATGATGAAGAATGGTGTTCGTGGCGCCGTCGCCGCCTTGCTAATGACCATCCCAGCGGTCGCATCGGCCGCGGCCGACATCGCCATGCACCGCGATCCGGGTTGCGGCTGTTGCGAGAAATGGGCGGCGCAGGTGCGTCAGCAGTTCGGCCGCAAGGTCCAGATCATCGACGATGATCGCCGTGAGGTGCTGCAGCGTAAGATCGGCCTGCCCGCTGACCTCGCGTCCTGCCATACCGCGATCATCGACGGCATGGCGTTTGAGGGACATGTCCCGATCGCGGACATGAAGCGCGCGCTGGCCCAGCATCCTAAAGGCGTGCGCGGCTTGGCCGTGGCCGGAATGCCGATGGGCTCACCGGGCATGGAGGTGCCCGGCATGAGAACCCAGCCCTATGACGTCATTGCGTTCGGTGCCGCTGGCCGGCGTGTCTTTGCTAGCCACGGCGCCTAAACGACAGGTTGTCTTGTGAGCGGCAAATCTTCCCCGGCGCTTCATGCCGGCACTACGGCACCCGGCAAACCACCCGTATTGACCTCGGCGTTGACAATTGGGATAGTATCCGGGTGTTGAAAGCTCGTCTTTCTCTCTTGCTTCTTGTTGGAGCGTTGCTTGGCCTTTTGGGCCAAGGAATTGCGTATGCGGCCGGCCCATCGCTCTCACCCAAGATGGCGATGAGCCATGTCACCCCATCCCGCATGGATTGCGCGGGTATGGCGACCCCGGATCCGTCATCGGAACACCCATGCAAAGGACTGACGCTGGCGTGTATCGCCCAAATGGGATGCGTTGTTCCCATGACGTTTGAGAAGCCGGCAAGAGTGCTGAAGCGCTCGATCGCATCTCAAATCGTTATCTGGCCTGCCAGCCGGGCACTTGCCGGCCTCAACGTCGCTCCCGAGCCCGAACCGCCTACCGTTTGATCGAGTCAAGCCGTGTCAGGCTGCAGCCGTTCGCCGGTTGCGGCTCTGCCGATTTTAAATCTCGATCAAATTGGAAAGTGACATGAAAACGTTCATCTTGGCGGTATTTGCCGCTAGCCTCGCCGCGTCGGCAGCGACGGCGGCCACATCTGAAAATAAAAGCAATGGTCATTGGGAGTGGCGTTCCAATTACCAGCCGGGCCCGCGGGCGCCGCTTCAAGCCCCACGTCGCGTATGGGTTACGGACGTTCCCCAGTCGAGCGCCTGCGTGTGCCCGATGATGGAACGCGGTCGCGACGCCTGCATGTCAATGAAGGGCGGCCAGTCAACTTAAGCTGGCGAGCCTGAACAGGTGCCGGGCTCCGATCAACCATTTGGAGCCCGGCCATCATTATGACATGAAGGGACTAGAGGGATGCGCGCATCCATGATGCTCGCGGTCGCCGCGCTCACGACGAGCGCCGCGCACGCGCAGACACTTACCTATGACCAAGCGCTGCGCGATGCGGTTGCCAACGCCCCGGGAGCGGTTGCCGGTCGCGCGGGGGTCAGCGCCGCCCAAGCCGATGCACGTGCGGCGGGAAGCCTTCCGGACCCCCGTGTGTCGATCGGAATCGAGAATTATCCTGTCTCTGGGCCACCCGCCTTCTCCCTATCCAGAGACGACATGACGATGGGGCGTGTCGGTTTCCAACAGGACCTACCCAACCTTGCCAAGCGTCATGCCGCGCAAGCGCAGGCACGCGCCGTGATCGCAACGGCAGAAGCATCGCAAGCGACCAAGCTCCGGGAGGTGCGATTGGGAGCGGGGCAGGCATGGATCGACCTTGCTTATGCCGAGCGTCGACTAGCTGCCCTCGACACCGTTCTGCTATTCCTTCGATCTCTCCCTTCCGCTGCGCGGGCCGCCGTGACGACCGGTTCGGTCCGCCCTGGTCAGACACTGACGACCGATCAGGAGATCGCGGCACTCGACGACCGCCGCGACGAGTTGATGGCCGCCGTTGCGCGCGCCCGCGCGATGCTGGCTCGCTGGACCGGCGTATCGGCGCCCGAGATTGCCGGCGATATGCCCGCGATCGATCTGGCTCCGGCGCGGCTGCGGGACGCGCTCAGCCTTCACTCCGACATGGTTCTCGCCGAGGCCGGTATTCAGCGCGCCCAGGCCGACGTGGATGCGGCGCGAGCGGAGAAGCGACCCGATTGGGGGGTAGAGGTAGCTTATCAACGCCGTGACCCCCGGTATGGCGACATGGTGTCGGCGGGAGTTTCGATGAGCCTGCCGCTGTTCGCTCGATCGCGTCAGAACCCGCGCATCGAAGCCCGCAAATCCGCACAGGCGCAGGCCGAGGCCGCGCGCGAAGAAACCCGGCGCACATTGGCAGCCGATCTGGAGGCCGCGCTGGCGGACCACCAAATGCATCACAGCCAATGGCAGCGCGCGCGCGACGTGCTCCTTCCGCTCGCTCGGAAGCGAGCCGATCTGGAGATAGCGAGCTACTCTGCCGGTCGCGCGAGTCTTGCGGATGCCATCGAAGCCAAGACCGCGCTCGCCGACGCCGAGCTGACCGTGCTCGACCGTGAGGCGCTCGTCGCCGCAGACTCTGTCCGCCTCACCATTACCTTCGGGAGCGCCGATCGATGAGCGACACTACCATTACCCGCGCCCGCCTTGTCACCGCGGTAAGCGCGCTGGTGCTGGTCGCAGGGGGCGTGGGCTTCGGGCTCGCGAAACTTGGCACGTCCTCGGCTGCCGATCAAACGGCATCCCCAGCCCCGCAGAAGAAGATCCTCTACTGGTATGATCCGATGATCCCGGGGGAGCGGCACGACGGCCCGGGTCTCTCGTCGATGGGGATGAAACTGATCCCCCGCTATGCCGACGAGGGCGCAGGCGGTAGCGCCGCACCGGGCGTAGCGATCGATCCGGCCAGCCTCCAGCGGCTCGGCGCGCGGATCGTCACGGTCGAACGCGGATCGTTGTCAAACTCGGCCTCGGCAACCGGCAGCATCGAGTTCAATGACCGCAACGTTGCGGTCGTGCAGGCACGCAGCGGCGGCTTCGTTCAGCGCGTCTATGCGCGCGCGCCAGGCGATGTCGTGCCGGCAGGCGCCCCGCTCGCCGATATCCTTGTGCCCGAATGGGCGGGCGCGCAGGCGGAGTATCTCGCCGTGCGCCGCACCGGGGATGCCGGGCTCACGCGGGCGGCACGAGAGCGCCTGTTGCTTCTCGGGATGCCCGCCGGATCGATTGCATCGGCGGAGTGGCGCGGCCGACCGCAAGGTGTGACGACGATCAGCACGCCCGTGGGGGGCGTCATCAAGACGCTCGGCGTCCGACAGGGGATGACGGTCGCGCAAGGACAGACACTGGCGGAGGTGAACGGCCTCGCCACCGTGTGGCTGAACGCGGCTGTCCCTGAGGCCCTCGCAGGAAACCTGCGGATCGGCACGCCCGTCATCGCCACGCTGGCGGCTTTCCCGGGCGAAAGCTTCAGGGGCCGCATCGCTGCGATCCTGCCCCAGGCCGAGGCAGCGAGCCGCACGCTCACAATCCGCGTCGAGCTCCCCAACCGTGCCGGCCGGTTGCGCCCCGGTATGTTCGCCAGCGTGGCGCTCGACCAGGGGAGCCGCGATGCACTCCTTGTTCCGAGTGAGGCCGTGATCCGGACCGGCCGGCGCACACTCGTCATGTTGGCAGGGCCGGGTGGACGCTTTCGACCCGCCGAGGTTCGCACTGGCGCAGAAGGCGGCGGCAAAACCGAGATAGTCGCCGGCCTGACCGAGGGTGAGAAGGTTGTCGCGTCGGGCCAGTTCCTGATCGACTCCGAAGCGAGCCTCGCTGGCCTCGATGCGCGTCCGATTGGTGTCGAAGCGTCACCCGCAACAAAGCCGGCCGTGAAACCCACCGCGTCGATCTACGAGACGGTCGGCAGCATCGAGGCGATCGATCGCAGTTCCGTCACCCTGTCCCATCAGCCCGTTCCGGCGATCGGCTGGCCGGCCATGACAATGACGTTCCGCGTCGCCGATCCCGCGTTGGTGCGTGGGTATCGCAAGGGTGAGCGGGTGCGGTTCGGCTTTGATCAACCCGCCGATGGTCCAACGCTGCGCCGCATGACGCGCGAGGCTGGGCGATGATTGCCGCGATCATCCGCTGGTCGGTCGCGAACCGCTTCCTCGTCGTCCTGGCGGCCATCGCGCTCGCCATGGCCGGGGTGTTCGCAATGCGTGCCACCCCCGTCGATGCGCTCCCCGACCTGTCCGACACGCAGGTCATCATCCGCACGAGCTGGCCGGGCCAAGCCCCGCAGATCGTCGAGAACCAGGTGACGTATCCGCTCACCACGACGATGCTGTCCGTGCCTGGCGCGAAAACCGTGCGCGGCTATTCGTTCTTCGGCGACAGCTACGTCTATGTCCTCTTCGAGGATGGGACCGACCTCTATTGGGCGCGCTCACGCGTGCTGGAGTATCTGAGCCAGGTGCAGGGACGGCTTCCCCAAGGCGCGCAGGCCGCGCTGGGTCCTGATGCGACGGGGGTCGGCTGGGTCTATGAATACACGCTGTTGGACCGCACCGGCCGCCGTGACCTGTCGCAGCTCCGATCCTTGCAGGACTGGTTCCTACGTTATGAACTGAAAACGCTGCCCGGCGTTGCGGAGGTGGCGAGCATCGGCGGAATGGTGAAGCAATATCAGGTGCTGCTCGACCCGACGCGGCTCGCCGCATTCGGTGTCACGCACACTCAGGCCGTCGATGCCATTCGCCGCGCCAATCAGGAGGCCGGCGGGTCCGTCCTCGAGCTGGGCGAAGCCGAATATATGGTGCGCGCGTCAGGTTACTTGCGCACCGTCGACGATTTCCGCGCGATCCCGCTCAAGGTCGCCGGTGCCGGCGTCCCCGTTACCTTGGGCGACGTCGCGTCGATCCAGATCGGCCCCGAGATGCGCCGCGGCATCGCCGAGCTGAACGGCGAAGGCGAGGTCGCGGGCGGAGTCGTCATCCTGCGTCAGGGCAAGAATGCACGGCAGACGATCGAAGCCGTCAAGGCCAAGCTCGCGGAACTGAAAGCGAGCCTTCCCCCCGGCGTCGAGATCGTCACCACCTATGACCGCTCGCAATTGATCGACCGCGCGGTGGAGAATTTGACGGGCAAGCTGATCGAGGAGTTCGTCGTCGTCGCGATCATCTGCGGGTTGTTTCTGTGGCATGTCCGGTCTGCGCTGGTCGCGATCGTCACCTTGCCTCTGGGGGTGCTCGCGGCCTTGCTCGTCATGCGTGTGCAGGGGGTGAACGCCAACATCATGTCTTTGGGCGGTATCGCCATCGCGATCGGCGCGATGGTCGATGCCGCGATCGTGATGATCGAGAACGCGCACAAGCGGATCGAGCGATGGGAACACGACCATCCGGGCGTGGCGCTGGCGGGCGAGGAACGCTGGCGCGTCATCACCGAGGCCGCGGCCGAGGTCGGGCCGGCGCTGTTCTTCAGCCTCGTCATCATCACGCTGTCGTTCGTGCCGGTGTTCACGCTCGAAGCGCAGGAGGGACGGCTGTTCGCCCCGCTCGCCTTCACCAAGAGCTATGCGATGGCGGCAGCGGCGATCCTGTCGGTAACGCTCGTGCCGGTCCTGATGGGATGGCTGATCCGGGGACGCATTCCGGCCGAGAACGACAACATTATCAACCGCGTGCTCACCCGTGCCTATCGCCCGGCGCTCGACCGCGTGTTGGCGCGGCCTTGGGCGGCGATCGGCATCGCCGCCCTGGTACTGGCGACGACGGCATGGCCGCTGACCCGATTGGGTGGCGAGTTCATCCCGACGATGGATGAGGGCGATCTGCTCTACATGCCGTCCGCGCTTCCCGGCCTTTCGGCCGCGAGCGCCTCGGCCCTGCTCCAGCGCACAGACCGGCTGATAAAAACCGTTCCCGAGGTCAAAACCGTGTTCGGCAAAGCCGGGCGCGCCGAGACCGCGACCGACCCGGCACCGCTCGAGATGTTCGAGACGACCATCCAATTCAAGCCGCGCGATCAATGGCGCGCGGGGATGACGCCGGCGAAGCTGGTGGAGGAGCTGGACCGCACAGTGCGCGTGCCCGGCCTCACGAACGTATGGGTGCCTCCGATCCGCAATCGGATCGATATGCTCGCGACCGGCATCAAGAGTCCCATCGGGGTGAAAGTGTCGGGGTCCAACCTCTCCGAGCTGGACCGCATCGCCGGCAGCATCGAACGTGTCGCCAGGACCGTGCCGGGCGTCAGCTCGGCATTGGCAGAACGGTTGACCGGAGGCCGCTATGTCGATGTCGATATCGATCGGGTGACCGCGGGGCGCTACGGTCTCAACATCGCCGATGTGCAGGAGATTGTGTCCGGCGCGATCGGCGGCGAGACGATCGGCCAGACGGTGGAGGGCCTTGCCCGCTACCCGATCAGCGTCCGCTACCCCCGCGAGCTGCGTGACAGTCTGGAGGGACTGCGAACTCTCCCAATCGTCACCGCATCGGGTCAGCAGATCACACTCGGCACCGTCGCATCCGTGTCGATCGCGGAAGGTCCACCGATGCTCAAGACGGAAAATGGTCGACTCTCGACATGGGTCTATGTCGACGTGCGCGGGCGCGACCTGGCCTCCACGGTCGCCGATCTGCGCCGTGCTGTTGGCAAAGATGTTCGGCTCAGCCCCGGCGTCTCGATCGCCTATTCCGGACAATTCGAGTATCTGCAGCGTGCCGAGGCTCGGTTGATGCTCGTCGTGCCGGCGACACTCGCGATCATCTTCCTTCTCCTCTACCTTACCTTCGGTCGCCTCGACGAGGCGGCGCTTATCATGGGCACACTGCCCTTCGCGCTGACCGGCGGCATCTGGACATTATGGCTGCTCGGCTATGCGCAATCGGTCGCCACAGGTGTCGGGTTCATCGCGCTCGCCGGCGTGTCGGCGGAGTTCGGCGTCGTCATGCTGATCTACCTGAAACACGCATTGGCCGAGCGCGGGCCGTCACCGTCGGGCGAGCAAGTATCGGAAGCGATCAGGGAGGGCGCGCTGTTGCGGGTACGTCCCAAGGCGATGACCGTCGCTGTCATCGTCGCCGGGCTGTTCCCCGTGCTGATCGGGCATGGCGCCGGATCGGAGGTGATGAGCCGGATCGCCGCGCCGATGATCGGTGGAATGCTGACCGCCCCTTTCCTCTCCATGTTCATCCTGCCAGCCGCCTACTTGCTCTTGCGGCGGCGAGCTTCAACCCGCCCCGAAAGGAAGATCTGATGAAAGCCACTTTCTCCATGCGCGCCGCATTCATGCTACTAGTCACGCCGATCGCAGCGAGCGCTCTTGCTCAAGGCAGCAGGCCGGCTGCATCGGCTGTAAAATCCGGCAGCGGATCGGGGACGATCACTGCCGTCGACGCGAAAGGTGGAACCGTAACCATCAAGCACGGCCCGATCCCGACGATCGGCTGGCCCGCAATGACGATGACCTTCCGGGCATCCCCCCCGACCCTGCTCAAGGGACTGCGGTCGGGGCAGCGGGTCGCATTCACCGCCAAGGCGAAGGGTATGACGGCAGAAGTTACGGCGATCAGCCCGCATTGACGACGCGTGCCGACCTTCGCGTCAGTGCGCCATCGCCAGCACGGGCGGCGCAGCGATCATCCACAGCGCCATCGCGACCATCATCAGGTTTTCGGTGAGCGAGATGAAGCCGAGCGGCACGTTGCTGTCCCCGCCCACGCACGCGCATTTCAGCTCACGCTTGTCGATGTAGACGGCCTTGAACACCGACACCGCGCCGATCGTACCGATAACGAGCGCGACGGGCACCGACAGCCAGGTCAACGCGCCGGCTGCCATCAGGACGCCCGCCGCTCCTTCCGCGTAGGGATAGACATAGGAATAGGGCACCCAGCGCTTCGCGAGCAGATCGTAGTTGAGGAACATGCTCGAGAAGCTCTCGACGTTCTGGAGCTTGAGCATCGCCAGAGCGCACATCGAGAACGCGATGAACCATTCACCCGCCCGCACCGTGAAGGGCGTGCCGAGTACCGCATAGCTGGCGGCGAGCGCCATCAGCGCCGTCATCGCGAACACGGCAATCACCGGGCGATAGGTGACGGCCTTGGGGTCGCGGACCATCTTGCCGAAGAAGCGGCGCAGATCGTCATAGCCGCCGACCCGCTCCCCGGCGATAAAGATCTGCGGGGTCGTCTTGACGCCGTGCTTCGCCTTGAAAGCGTCGGTTTCTTCCCGCGTCATCAGCCAATGGTCATCGACCGCATAGCCTTCCCGGCGCAGAAGATCCTTCGCCTTCAGCCCGAAAGGGCAGGTATGTTCCGGCATCACCATCCGGTAGATCGTCGCCTGTTTGGCGGGGGCGCTCGCCATGCCGCTTCTCCAATATCCTCGCCCCGCCTATATAGGGTCCGTACCATAGTACGGAGTCAAGGCATGACCGGCATGACGATCGCGGCGCTCGCGCGCGAGGGCGGCGTCGGCGTCGAAACGGTGCGCTACTATCAGCGTCGCGGTTTGCTGGACGAGCCAGACCGGCCGACCGGGGCTGGCGCCGGAGGCGGCATCCGGCGCTACGGCACCGATGACGCCCGCCGCCTTCGCTTCATCCGCTCGGCGCAGGCAGCCGGTTTCACGCTCGAGCAGATCGGTGAGCTTCTGGCGCTGGATGCGACCGACGATCGCGC
>NZ_LSJO01000351.1:0-3593 GCF_001556735.1 Sphingomonas sp. CCH9-F2
AGATGTGTATAAGAGACAGCCTTATACGGTGCATTGCACTTTATAAGGCACAGATGAATACGAGTCCGCCGCATCGAATCGAACTGGTGTTCTACCAGACCGACGCCGGCAACGTGCCGGTCAGGGACTGGTTGCTAGAGCTGCCGCAGGATCACCGCCGGGAGATCGGGCAGGACTTGCAGCGCGTCCAGTTTCGTTGGCCGGTCGGAATGCCGTTGGTGCGGCCGATGGGAAAGGGACTGTTCGAGGTCCGCACGTCGCTGTCAGACGGCACGATCGCGCGGGTGATGTTCTGCTTCCAGACCGGGGAGCTGTATGCGCTGCACGGCTTCATCAAGAAGGCGAACAAGACACCCGCATCGGATTTGGAACTGGCGCGCAAGCGCCAGAAGGAGGTCGAAAATGGCTGACAATAAGCACCGGGGGCCGACCCTCGATAGCTTTCTTGAGGAGGAAGGCGTTCTTGCCGAGTTTCAGGCCAAGGCGATCAAGGAGGTTATCGCTTGGCAGCTCGCCGAGGCGATGAAGGAGCGCAAGCTCAGCAAGAACCGTCTCGCCACGATGATGCACACCAGCCGCACCCAGGTCGATCGCGTGCTCGATCCTGAGAACGGCAATGTCACCATCGAAACGCTGCAACGGGCGGCGGCGGTCGTCGGCCGTCGCGTCCAGCTCGCACTCGTCTAGGCGGCCGACCGCAAAAAGGTCTGGCGCCTGCCGCTACGCGGCACCGCCGCTCTCAGTCGCTTCGCTCCCCAAGCCCGCAAGCGGTCTTGGCCCTGCCGGGTTCCGATCGGCTGGCGGGGCGAGGATCCGCATGGCGGATCGCCGCCAATCAACATCATTGACCACCGCGCTCCAATCGTTCACACGTTCATGTGTTCACACGTCCACATGCTTACACGCTCACACGTTCACCTGTTCAGGGGTTCACATGAAGGTTATCACTGTCATCAGCCAGAAGGGGGGCGCGGGCAAGACGACGTTGGCGATCCACCTTGCAGCGGCTGGCGCGGGCGCAGGGCTTACGACGTTGATCCTCGATACCGACCCGCAGGCAACGGCGAGCCATTGGAGCGAATGGCGCGGATCGTCGGACCTGGAAGTGGTCGATTGTGCCTCCCCTTCCCTCTTGCCCCGCAAGCTCCAGCAAGCAGCCGAACTCGGGGCCGACCTGGTGGTGATAGACACCCCTCCCCATGCCGACATCATGGCGCGGGAAGCCTGCAAGGTCGCCGACCTGGTGCTGATTCCCTGTCGCCCGCAAGCCTTCGATCTCAAAGCCGTAGAGATGACGGCCGAGCTGGTGCAGGCGACCGGCAAGACCGCGTTCGTGCTGTTCATGGGCGGCCCCCAGCGCGCACCGACGACCTACCGGGATGCCCGCGAGCTGATCGAGGGCGGTGATGGCGTCGCCGGCATGGGCGTGGACGTTGCGCCCGTCATGCTCACCCAGCGGGCGATCTATCATCACAGCACGGCGCAGGGGAAAACCGCGATCGAGCTGGAACCCGAAGGCAAAGCGACCGAGGAAGTTGCCGCGCTATGGGCGTGGACATGTGAACAAGTGAACGTGTCTGCAGCTTCACGAGTGAACAAGAAGCGAGGCGCGGCATGAGCAAGTTCGGCGCGATGAAGCAGCAACGGGCGGAGAGGGCTGGGGCGATCGGCGACAGCTCCGAGCCGACGATTGCGACACCCGCCACCACTCGCGCCCAGACCCGCCAGGGCAAGAAGGCGGTGAGCGCCTATTTCAGCCCCGAGGTCAGTCGCGGCCTGAATATGCTGGCGGCTGAGCAGGGGACGACGTTGCAGGCGCTCCTTGGCGAGGCCATCGACTTGCTCATGCGCCAGCACGGCAAGCATCCGTTCGGCGAGCGATAGCTGTCCACGTGTGAATATGTGAATGTGTGAACACAAAGATTAGGAGCTTGGAGGTGGCAAGATCGACGAACGCCAGGAAATCGACCGCCGCGCCTGCGGAGGTTGAAGAACCGATGCTGCCGATCGAAGCGCCACGCCAGCAGCGCAACCGCATCGGCAAGAAGTCGATCGCTGGCCGCTTCGATCCGGCGGTTGCCCGAGCGTTCGCGATCCTGGCCGCCAAGGAGGACAGCACAATCGAGGCGATGCTGACCGAGGCAGTTCTCGACATTCTCCAGAAATACAATCAGCCCATCGACAAGTGAACAAGTCCACGTGTGAACACGTTCACACTCGCTCTATTGTATCATCATTATAGAGCGCACTTCCCAACGACATAGTAATCTGACAGGCTTTGGTGTCGGCGGACTCATTCGCCGATTCGCCGTGGCGATCCTAGCGGGTGGCACCGCCAGGGCCAAAACGACGAAAGCCCGGCTTGGCGGCCGGGCTCTCGGAACGTCTGATGGGCGGGAGCCGCCCGGTGTCCTCACAAACACCAGTCTCCCGCAGGTCAGGCGACAAGTCAACTCGAAAACGCCGTTTTCGAGAACGGGAGAGCTTTGTCCATGAAGGATCACCGCCAGCAGCCGGGCCACTCAACCGACGGGAGGTTCCATGCAAACAGTGTTCGAGGCCCTGACAGGGCCAAAAGGGCGACGGCCGGGCTGTCAGACCGGCCAGCGGGTCCATCGCTACAGCCGCACCGAGGAGGGCCGGGAGGGGCGATTTTGGCAGCCGTTCAATCCCAAGAACGTCGCCCGCTTCATGCAGGCGGCCGAGAAATATGACCGCCTGAAACGGCTTGCTCACCGGCGCGACCGCAATAATCGCGAGAACGGCGCGATCGGCCATGTCGGGCTTGAAGTATTGCGAGAGCTGCTACGCCTGATCGACTACAAGACCGGGCGGCTCGATCCGGCCATCGCGACGCTGGCGCTTCGCATCGGCCGTTCGATTGCGGCCGTGGTGGACGCGCTCAAGCGGCTCAAGGCGCATGGCTTCCTCGACTGGTTGCGCCGATATGTGCCGACCGGCAACGCGGGGATGCGCGGCCCCCAGGTCAAGCAGACATCGAACGCTTACCGCTTGATGCTTCCGCCGCAGGTGGAACGCGGCATGACCGCGCCCCCGCCAGAAGACGACAGCGACCGGCGGCGGGCAGCGGTCGAAGAGGGCAGGGCGATGATCGCCAGGCTCCCGCTCGACGAGCAGCCTGCCCAGCTCATTGACGATCCCGGCCTCGTGGCGATTCTTGCCCGGCTCGGGCGCGCTGTCATGGACCAGGAACGTGATTCAGAGAGGTAGAATGAATCCCGGCAGAGTTAGAAATATACAAGCGGAATTGGCCTGACGGCCAATACGTAATTCGCTGCGTGCCGCCTTCAGCGCCACAGGTGCGGCCTACCGGCCGCAGGCTAGGCGGGGAGAAGGTGGGCGAGGTGGCGACGGAAGCGCCCTCCTGCGGCCGTCAGGAGCGCCGTGAGGGCAGAAAAGGGGCCTTCGACGTATTCGAGGTGCTGATCGCGTCGACTGTCGCCAGCGGGGCTTAAATCGCGCCGGATCAACCAGGCCCGCGAACTCGCGCTGGTCGTAGAAGCGGATTTTCTCGACCGCGAGCAAGTGTTCGCCCTGGCGCAGCAACAGGAGCTGGTCGGGCGGCATCCGCA
>NZ_LSJO01000352.1:0-6272 GCF_001556735.1 Sphingomonas sp. CCH9-F2
CCCGCCGCGATCTTCGCCTTGCGATCGCGCACCGCGGGGACGGTCAGGCGCTTCATCGGCGCGGACACGGGGTTGGCGCGGCTGGTCGCGCTGTCGATCGTGAAGGTGGTGGACATGGTGCGACGCTACTCCTTGCCGATCAGCCGATCCAGCCGCGACGACGGCCGAGATGCGCCAGCTTCAGCGCGCCTGCCGCGACCGCCAGGATCAATAGCGGGAAATAGGCGACCCAGACGCCCTTCACCGCGACGATATCCGTCGTGGCGAACAGCCAGCCGAACTGGATCATCACCGCGACCAGCGCGATCGTCAGCAGCGGCACCGACAGCACCGACCCGGCAATCATCGCCAGCGCGCCCAGCAGGCTGCACCCGGTCGCCACCGCATAGACCGCCATGTACCAGATCGGCAGCGACGCGAAGAGCGCGCGATCATAGTCGCTCGCCGGCCCCATCGCCTCCGCTCCCAGCCGGAATTGCTGGATACAGGCGAACACGCCCGACAGCGACCACAGGAAAAATGCGATCACCGCCACCCGAAACCACCACGCGCCGCGCATCCGCGCCTCTCCCCTCCCTTATGCGCGGCGGACCATGGCGTGCGCGGGGCGGGTTGGCAAATGCCGCAATGCGCGCGGTCAGCCGAACAGCGCAGCGTAGCGATCCGGCTTGAACCCCACCTCGACGCCGCCGGGATGCTCCAGAACCGGCCGCTTGATGAGCGACGGATGCGCGATCATCAGCGCGCGCGCCTTCTCCGGCGTGAGGTCCGCACGGTCGGCGTCGGGCAGCTTGCGGAACGTGGTGCCGGCGCGGTTGAGCAGCACCTCCCAACCGACCGCATCGATCCAGCGATCGAGCGCGGCGGTGTCGACGCCGGATCTCTTATAGTCGTGGAAGGTGAACCCCACGCCGGCGGTGTCGAGCCAGGTACGGGCCTTCTTGATCGTGTCGCAATTGGGGATGCCGTACATCGTTGTCGTCATTGGTGTTCCTGTCGGGTGGGACGGCCGCGGCCATAGAAGCCGATCTATTTCGCGATGCGTCCCTGCTTCATCCACTCGCGGTCGAAATCGTCGCGGGCGCGCAACACCATGTCGCGCAGCAGGCCGGGGGCGACGAGCGTGCCGGTGCGGGCGCGGGTCAGGACGTCGGCCAGCTCCGGGTGCGCGGGCAGCACCACGTCGGCGGGCAAGCGCGCGAGGCGGGCGAAGCTGGTGCGATAATCGGCGGCAATGGCCGGATAGCGGCGGTTGGCGAACAGCCGGTTGCCCGCGACCGAGACGCTGCACGGGAACACCACGTCCAGCGGACGCGCGCCCTGCGTGACGCGCATCGTCCAGCTGGTGCACCCCGGCGTGTGCCCCGGCGTCGCGACCGCGTGCAGCTCGACCCCGCCCAGCCGCACGACCTGCCCGTCGCGCACCCCGCGCGCCATCGGCACGGGGGCGAAGCGGATCACGCCGTAATTGGTCTCGCCCGGCGGGATGCCGGTGCGCAGCGCGGGCACGTCCGCCGCCCCGGCCAGCACGCGTGCGCCGGTCGCGCGCTGCATCGCCGCCAGCCCGCCGACGTGATCGAAATGCGCGTGGCTGACGAGGATGTATTTCACCTCGCGCGGCTTCACCCCCAGCGCCGCGATGTTGCGCAGGATCGCCGGCACGTTCTGCGCCATCGTCGCGTCGATCAGGATCGCACCGGCGCGGGTGCGGATCAGATAGGCCGCCAGCCCCTCCGTCCCGACATAGTCGATCGGCCCGATCAATCGCACCGGCGGGATCGGGCGCGTCCATTCGGGCGGATCGGACTGCGCTGCGGCGGGCGTCGTCAGCGCGGACAACGCCAGCGCGGCAAGCGCCGAACGGACGGTACGAATGACGAAGGCGCGCGTCGCCTGATCGCACGTCTTCGTCATCTCGACTCTGTCACTGAAGATCACGATAACCTCTTGGAATCACATAACTAACGATATTTTTCAGTGGCAGCATACCGTCAGCCGTCCGACTGACCAAGCCGTAACACGAGCAGCAGCGATAACGACACGTTTGATAATGCGATTGACTCGCATTATCCTGCGCTACTAGAGGCGTCCGGGAGGCGGCGTGCGGGGTACGCCGACGAAGGGGCAGGAAACATATGAAGATTGGTTGGGGTGTGGGATTGCTGTTGTCTTCGGCGGCGTGGCCGGTGGCGGCTCAGGAACGTAACGGCGACGCACTGCGCGATACCGACATCGTCGTGACGGCCACGGGACAAACCCAGGCGACGTCCGGCACGAAGACCGCGACCCGGCTGATCGAGGTACCCCAATCCATTTCCGTCATCACGCGCGAGGAACTCGACGTCCGCGCCGTACACAGCGTGACGGAGGCGCTCGCTTATACCGCCGGGGTCCAGGCCGAACAGGACGGTATCGACAGCCGCGCCGACAGTTTTTCGGTGCGGGGCTTTTCGGCCGGCAGCTTCAGCGACAATCTGTTCCTCGACGGCATCCGCCTGCCCGCCGGCGGGCAATGGACGCGCACCGCCTTCGATCCCTTCGCGCTTCAGCAGATCGAGGTGCTGAAGGGGCCGTCTGCGGTGCTGTTCGGGCAAGTGGCACCGGGTGGGATCGTCAATCTGGTGACGAAGCGTCCGACCGCGAACCCGCGTGGCGAGATCATGTTGCAGGGGGCCGGGTTCACCGACCTCGGCAAGTGGCAGTATCAGGGCGCTGCGGACGTCTCCGGGCCGCTCACCGCCGACGGCACGGTCCGCGCGCGGCTCGTCGGGCTGGCGCGCTATGGCGATGCGCAGATCGATGCGATCAAGACGGGCCGCTATTATATCGCGCCCAGCCTCACCTGGGCGCCCGACACCGCGACCAGCATCACATTGATGGCGCAGTATCAGCGGGACGAGGGAGGATCGACCTTCCAGTTCCTACCCTATGTCGGGTCGCAGCAGCCGGGGGCCGGTGGGCGCCATATCCGCCTCGACGCCTTTCTGGGCGAGCCGCAGTTCAACACCTATGACCGTAACCAGTATCTGGTCGGCTACGAACTGCGCCACGCCTTCTCCGACCGGTTCGAGCTTCGCCAGAATGGCCGCTATACCCGTGTCGAGACGTTGTTCCAGGGAACCGTGCTGCGCGGCGGCACGCTGGCCAACGGACAGACGATCAACCGTCGCGCGGTGCAGGGCGTCGGCCATTCGGACGGCTATGGCCTCGACACCAAGATCGAAGGGCGCATCGACAGCGGTCCGCTGCAGCACCGTGTCCTGATCGGCGTCGACATGCTCGACACCGAATGGCGTCACCTGCGCGACCTGTCGACGAACGTTCCGCCGATGCCCGACATCTTCAATCCCGTGTCGCAAGGCATCGGCCAGGTGCTCCAGACGCTGAGCCCGCAAGTCCATCTGAACGCGCGGCTGGAGCAGGTCGGCGTCTACGGCCAGGACCAGGTCACCATCGGACAGCTCCATGTCACCATGGGCGCGCGCTATGACTGGGCGAAGAACCATCAGGTGAACGAACTGGCGACCGGCACGACCAACCCGGTGACGTTGACCAAGGCGGACAAGGTGACGTGGCGAGCGGGCGCCACCTGGGTTTCGCCGAGCGGCATGGCACCCTATGCCAGCTATTCCACCTCGTTTCAGCCGACGACCGGCCAGTATTTCGACGGCACGCCCTTCAAGCCGACGACCGGCGAGCAATATGAAGCGGGCGTGAAATATCAGCCCCGCGGCAGCAATGCGCTGCTGACCGCGGCGGTATACCAGCTGACCCAGAACAATCTCGCCAGCCCCGACCCGGACGGAAACCATGTCTGCGGCGGCACGACCTGCCAGGTCCAGACCGGGCAGGGTCGGATCCGCGGCGTCGAACTGGAAGGCAAGGCGACATTGATCGGCGGGCTGAGCCTGATCGCGACCGGCACCTATATGGACAGCGAGATCACGCGCGGTGAGCGCGGGCAACAGGGCAACCGGCTGACGCAGGTGCCCGAGTGGATGGGGTCGCTGTTCGCCGACTATCGCTTCGCCGAGGACGGGCCGCTGGGCGGCGTCGGGCTGGGCGGTGGCGCGCGCTATGTCGGCGTCTCCTATGGCGACACCGCCAATGCCTATCGCGTGCCCGGCTACACGCTGTACGACCTGTTCCTGCGCAAGGCCTTCGCCAGCGGCATCGTCCTGTCGGTCAATGCGCGCAACCTGACCAACCATCGTTATGTCGCGCTGTGCTCGTCGGCCTCGTCCTGCTTCTACGGATCGGGCCGCACGCTGAACCTGCGGCTGCAATATCGGTGGTGAGAATGTTCGCGGCCTTCATGCTAGCGCTGGCGATACCCGGCACGTCCGTGGCTACGGAGACGCCCTATACGCTGCCGCACAGCGTCGAACAGGTCGTCCATGCCGATGGCGGGGAGGCATATCGCATCCTCATCGCCTGGCCGGACGCGCCGCCGCCGCCCGCCGGCTATCCGGTACTCTATGTGCTCGACGGCGAGGACCATTTCGCGATCGCGGCGCTCACCGCGCGCCGACTGGCGCGGGCGGGTGGACGAAGCGGGGTCATGGACGGCATCGTGGTCGGGATCGCGGCGGGGCCGCTGCAACGCCGCGTCCGCGATTACACGCCCGTCACGCCCGGCTGGACGATCCCCGCGACCATGCCGGCCAGCGGGTTGCGGACCGGCGGAGCGGAGGCGTTCCTCGACCTTCTCGAACGGCAGGTGCAGCCGCTTGTTCGCCAGCGCTGGCGGGCCGATCGGTCGCGGGAGAGTCTGCTGGGCCATAGTTTCGGCGGCCTGCTGGCACTGCATGCCGCGCTGACCCGCCCGGCGATGGTCGACGGCGTCGTCGCCGTCAGTCCGTCGCTGTGGTTCGGCGACGGCCTGATCATGCGCGAGGCTGCCGCGGCGAAGGGAACGCCCCCCATCCTGATCGCCGAAAGCGATACCGCGGCGGCCGCTCCGGCCGCACTGGCCCGTTCGCTCGATCATGGCGCGAACGATGGCCGGGCGCGCTTCCTGCCGCTGCCGGGGCAGTCGCACGGGACGACGATGCTGGCGGCGATGGCACCGGCGATCCACTTCGCCTTTGCGGGACCTGGCCGATGATCGCGGCATGGTGCGCGGCGGCGGCCATCGTCGGCGGGGCGATGGGCCTGTATGCCAGCACGCGGCATCAGGCGCTGATCCGTCCGGGCGTGGCCGCACGCCGCTGCCGGATCGTCGGGACGCTGCTCCTGCTGCTCGCGCTGGCGCTGCTGCTGACGGTGCAGGGACCGGCGACGGCCGTCTTCACCTGGGCCACGATCGCGATGCTGGTCTGGAGCATCGCTCCGGTCGCGATCGGCTGGTGGCGGTTCCGGCGGGGAGCGGCGCGATGAGCCGCCCGCTTCTCACCAGTCGCGACTGGTTCGGCAAGGCGTCGGCCGCGACCGTCTTCGGCTTCCCCCTGACGATGGCGTTGACCTGCACCTTCGCGACGCTGTTCTCGACCGACGCGGACGCTTTCAGCGCGCAGCGGCAGCTCGCCATGTGGCTGGCGTCGCCGATCTGGTGCGCGATCCTCGGCCTCTGCTTCCTGTTTCGCAGCGGCGTGCGGGCCTGGACCTGGCTCGCGCTCGCTAATCTGGCCGCTTGGGCGCTCTACGCCGTTGCGCGTCTTCTTCTCGGGTAATCGTCGATGCGCACCGATATCGTGAAGACCTATAAGGACGTGCATAGCTGGGTCGGCATCATCGCCGGGCTGGCGCTTTTCGTCGCCTTCTATGCCGGCGCGATCACGATGTTCGCCGAGCCGCTGAACCGCTGGGCCTCCGCGCCGACCGGCATCGCCGCGCCGCCACCGCTGGATCGCACGCCCGAACTGATCGACAAGGTGCTGCGCGCCCGGCCCGATGCGCGCGCCGCCTATACCGTCCATTTCGACACCGGACCCGATCAGCCCGCACGGCTGAGCTGGACCACCGGCACCCGCCGGGCGCCCGGCCCGACGTTTCTCGCCGCACTGGCGCCTGACGGGGTGTTGCAGGTGGTGCGGCAGGACGCGTCGCCGGTGTCGGAGCTGGTCGACGTGCTGCACCAGCAGGTCGGTCTGCCGTTCCGTCGCAATATCGCGATGCCGATCATGGGCGTGATCTCGCTGCTCTACGCCGTCGCCATCATCTCCGGCGTCATCTGCCTGTTGCCCAGTCTGACCAAGGACCTGTTCGCGCTGCGCTTCGGGAAGAATGTGAAGCGGATGTGGCTCGACCTGCATAATCTGCTGGGGCTGTTC
>NZ_LSJO01000353.1:0-1531 GCF_001556735.1 Sphingomonas sp. CCH9-F2
GTGTTCAACCTAAACTGCCCCGCCGGTCCGCCCGAGCTGCGCGATAGCTTCGGCTTCAAGCTGTCGGACGTGAACCGGATCGAAGCGGCGCTGGCGGACGTGGTGCCGATGCTGTGCGAGGAATGGAGGACCATACATGGCGATTACTGAGCAGGAACTGGCGAAAGCCGAAGCGCGCATGGCGGAAACCCGCGCCGCGGGCCATGCCGTGTCCGCTCGCTACGATCGCCGCCGTTCGCGCGTGGTGGTTGCCCTCAACACCGGGATCGAGCTGACCTTCCCGACGCAGCTCGCCGAAGGGCTGGCCGATGCCTCGCCCGACAACCTCGCCGACATTGAAATCAGTCCGGCCGGGCTGGGGCTGCACTGGCCGAAGCTCGATGCGGACCTCTATGTGCCGGCGCTGCTCCAGGGCGTGTTCGGCTCGAAGACGTGGATGGCCCGTCAGCTCGGGGCGGCCGGGGGCAGGGCGCGCTCGGCCGTCAAGGTCGCCGCGTCGCGCGCGAACGGCCAAAAGGGCGGTCGGCCACGCAAGGTGGCATCGGCATAATCAGGGCAGAGCGCGTCAAGCGGTCTCGAATAAGGGCAGCGGCTGAATCGCGCGCGCCGGCACGGGCTGATAGACGCCGATCGTCACCCATTCCGGCGGCCAATCGACCGTCACCGTGTCGCCGGCGATGCGCGTGATCCCTCCGTCCTCGATCTTCGGTGTCGTATTCGCCAGCGATCAGCGCCCCGTCGCTGATCGCGAGATGAAAGTGGTCCTCGTTGCCGTCGAAGGGGACGCACAATTTCATCCCAACGTCGCCGGTGACGCCTAGGCGCCTGGGGAAAGCCGGGTGACGGTGATGCTCATGCGATTCTTCGTCCTGCCTGAACGGCCAGAACACAGCGGGAACAGACATAAAGCTAGGTCGGTTTCCTCGGCGGCAACTTATTCGCAGATTCGCTTAGTCGCTTAGTCTTGATGATATTGTTGAATCAGAGCCGTTTTCTGCTTTCGTTCTCGCCCATCCTGACTCATAGAAATCGTCATGCCGATCGCGCGCGAACATCGCTGGCTTTACCCGATCGACTGGCGCGAGCTGTCCGCCTTCATCCGTTTCGGCCGCGCCAAAGGGCGCTGCGAGCATTGCCGTCGCCCGCACGGCCGCGACGTGCTGCACCTCGGCAATGGTATCTGGTGGGACGAGGACGCCGCGCGCTGGCGCGACGGGCGGGGCAGGGAGATTCGTCGCCTGTCGTCGCCGGACGAGCTGGTGCGCGCGCAACCGGGGTTCGTGGGTATCGACCCGCCCCCCTCGATGCGGGTCACGCGCGTCGTCCTCGCCAGCGCGCACCTCAATCACGATCCGGGTGATAACCGGCCGCGCAACCTCGCCGCGCTCTGCCAACGCTGCCACATGGTCCACGATGCGACCGAGCATCGCCGGCGCCGTTGGCGCAACGCCTTCCGGTTGCGCGCGGTCGGCGACCTGTTCACCTGAACGGTGCTCCGCGCCCAGGTCGGGCCGCAAGGCCCGGCCAGGGG
>NZ_LSJO01000354.1:0-390 GCF_001556735.1 Sphingomonas sp. CCH9-F2
GCTTGGGGCTATCCCCTGAGCATAGGCTTATGTCCGTGTCCGAGATCATCACCGATGGCGGTCGTCGCCGTCACTGGAGCACGCCTGAGAAGCTCAGGATCGTCGAGGAGACGCTCGATGGTCGCGAGAGCATATCGGTCGTGGCGCGCCGCAACGGCGTGGCGCCGAACCTGTTGTACCGCTGGCGGCGGCTGATGCTGGAGGGCGGGAGCGTCGCGGTGGCTGGCGACGACGACGTGACCAGCAACCGGCAGGTCCGTGAGATGGAAACCCGCATCCGCGAACTGGAGCGCCAGCTCGGCCGCAAGACGCTGGAGGTCGAGATCCTGAAGGAAGCGCTGGAGCGCTCGCGCCCAAAAAAAGCGAGCTTGCTCATGCACTCGCCGCTGC
>NZ_LSJO01000355.1:0-21124 GCF_001556735.1 Sphingomonas sp. CCH9-F2
CGATAGTGCGTGACCGCGCGCTTGCCGCCGGCACCGTCGATGCGCCGCTGGCCCGTTCGCCGCACAATCGCAAGAAGGTGGCGATCGTCGCCGGCGGCAAGCGCGCGGTCACGCACTATCGCACGCTGGAGCTGCTGCGCGAAGCGGCGCTGGTCGAATGCCGGCTGGAAACCGGGCGCACGCACCAGGTGCGCGTCCATATGGCGTCGATCGGCCATGCCTTGCTGGGCGACCCAGTCTATGGTAGAACAAAACAGGCTCACAAGCGCGTTCTGGAAACCCTGGATTTCCGACGCCAGGCATTGCACGCCGCCCGGCTCGGGTTCATCCACCCGATCACAAGCCACGCTTTGTCGTTCGAAAGCGTGATGCCGGCAGACATGCAGGAACTGTTCAGTCAGCTTGTCGTATAGGTTCGGACCACGCCGGATCGTGCCGCATCAGGGCGGCCCGGCGTTCTCCGCGAGGAAGGGAGACAAAGGATCATGGCAACCCGCAGCAACGTCCCGGCGACGATTCCTGCCCTTGGCGGGGAGCAAAGCCTCAATCGCTACCTTTCCGAGATCAAGAAATTCCCGATCCTGGCGCCAGAGCAGGAATATATGCTCGCCAAGCGGTTCCAGGAACATGGCGACACCGACGCCGCGGCGCAGCTGGTGACGTCGCACCTGCGGCTCGTCGCGAAGATCGCGATGGGCTATCGTGGCTACGGCCTGCCGGTGTCGGAGCTGATCTCCGAGGGCAATATCGGCCTGATGCAGGGCGTGAAGAAGTTCGAGCCGGATCGCGGCTTCCGCCTCGCCACCTATGCGATGTGGTGGATTCGCGCGTCGATCCAGGAATTCATCCTGCGCAGCTGGTCGCTGGTGAAGATGGGCACCACCGCGGCGCAGAAGAAGCTGTTCTTCAACCTTCGCCGGATGAAGGCGCGCCTTGACGCGTTCGAGGATGGCGACCTGCGCCCCGAGGATGTCGAAAAGATCGCCACCGACCTGGGGGTGACCGAGGCGGACGTGGTCAGCATGAATCGCCGCATGGCGATGGGCGGCGACACGTCGCTGAACGTCCCGATGCGCGAGGATGGCGAAGGCCAGTGGCAGGACTGGCTTGCCGATGATTCGCCGCTGCAGGACAGCGTCGTCGCCGACCAGCAGGAAGCCGACGTGCGCCACGACATGCTCGTGTCCGCGATGGAGGACTTGAACGACCGCGAGAAGCACATCCTGACCGAGCGGCGGCTGACCGACGATCCCAAGACGCTGGAGGAGCTGAGCCAGGTCTATGGCGTCAGCCGCGAGCGCGTTCGCCAGATCGAAGTGCGCGCGTTCGAGAAGCTGCAACGCGCGATGATGCGGCTGGCGGGTGAGAAGCGCCTTCTGACCGCCTGACCCGCACGATCAGGCATGAATGGGAAGGGCGACCACCGACGAGCCGCCCTTTCTCATTTCAGCGGCACGATCACCTCGTCCGGGTGCGCGACGTTCAGTTCCTTGCGCACCAGCTCGTCGACCATGTCCGGGTTGGCGTGGCGCGGATCGAGCAGCGTGACGCGGTTCTTCAGCATCGCGCGCCGCTGGTCCAGCGTCGCATATTGCTTCTCGCGCTGTGCCAGCTGGCGCTTGTAGTCGCCCAGCGCCAGCACGCCGTTCGGCCCCAGCACCGCATAGGCGCCGAAGAACACCAGCACCGCCATGAAGATCGCCGGAGCGATAGCGCGGCGCAACGTGGATTTCAGCGGATGAGGCTTGCGGGGCATGGCGCCGCGACTGTCGCGCGCCGCCACGCCCTTGGCAAGCGCCATCAGCCGCGCCGCCGCAGGATGTCGCGGCCGGCGTAATGCGCCACGTCGCCCAGCTCCTCCTCGATGCGGATCAGCTGGTTGTACTTGGCGAGCCGGTCCGACCGCGCGAGGCTGCCGGTCTTGATCTGGCCGCAGTTGGTGGCGACCGCCAGGTCGGCGATCGTCGAATCCTCGGTCTCGCCCGAGCGGTGCGACATCACCGCGGTATAACCCGCGCGCTCTGCGATGCGGATCGCCTCCAGCGTCTCGGTCAGCGTGCCGATCTGGTTGACCTTCACCAGCAGCGAATTGGCCAGCCCCTTCTCGATCCCCATCGTCAGCCGCCTGGGATTGGTCACGAACAGATCGTCGCCGACCAGCTGCACCTTGCCGCCGACCGCATCGGTCAGCGCCTTCCACCCCTCAAAATCGTCCTCGGCCATGCCGTCCTCGATCGACAGGATCGGGTAGCGCGCGACCAGATCGGCGAGGTAATCGGCCATCGCGCCCGGCTCCAGCGTCAGGTTCTCGCCGCAAATGACGTACTTGCCGTCCTTGAAGAACTCGGTCGCGGCGCAATCGAGCGCCAGCATCACGTCGTCGCCGGGGGTGTAGCCGGCCGCCTCGATGCTCTTCATGATGAAGTCCAGCGCATCGGTGGTGCTGGCCAGGTTCGGCGCGAAGCCACCCTCGTCGCCCACTGCGGTCGCCAGCCCCTTGTCGTGCAGGCCCTTCTTGAGCGTGTGGAAGATTTCGGAGCCGCAGCGCACCGCATCCGCCAGCGTCGGCGCGCCGACCGGCATGATCATGAATTCCTGGAAATCGATAGGGTTGTCGGCATGTTCGCCGCCGTTGATGATGTTCATCATCGGCACCGGCAGGACATGCGCCGCGACCCCGCCGACGTAACGGTACAGCGGCAACCCGCGCGCATCCGCCGCCGCCTTCGCCACCGCCAGGCTGGCGCCCAGGATCGCGTTCGCGCCCAGCCGGCTCTTGTTCTCGGTACCGTCCAGCGCGATCATCGCGCGGTCGATTTCGATCTGATCCTCGGCATCAAGCCCGATCAACGCCTCGGCGAGGTCAGAATTGACCGCGTCGACCGCGATCTCGACGCCCTTGCCACCCCACTTGCTCTTGTCGCCGTCGCGCTTCTCGACCGCTTCGTGGGCGCCGGTGGACGCGCCCGAGGGGACTGCCGCGCGACCGAAGCTGCCGTCTTCCAGCAGCACGTCGACCTCGACGGTGGGATTGCCGCGGCTGTCGATGATCTGGCGGCCGTGCAGGTCGATGATTGCGGTCACGAAACGATCCCCTTATCTGTTTGCCGGGAGCGGCAGCGCGTTCCGCCTCTAGCGGGCATGGTGCGCCGCCGCAACGCGATGGCGCACGACGCGGGAACCCGACATGCCATCGTCGGGTTTGTTCGTTTCGACCTGGGAAGGAATGGATCATGGCCGAGCAACACGATCACGACACGGCGCCTTCGACGAGCAATATCGAAAATGGGCCGGTGACCGCCCCCGTCGGCGATACCCCGGCGGCGGAGCCGACGGCGGGCGGCACCTTCGCCACCGCGCGGCAGACGCTGGCGGACAATGTCGCCAAGGGTCGCGAACAGGCCACCGACAAGGCGCGGCTGTATGCGGAGGATGGCAAGGCCCGCGCCACGAGCGCGCTGGGCCAGCTGTCGACCATGCTCAACGACGCCGCCGCACAGGTGGACGAGAAGATCGGCGAGCAATACGGCCAGTATGCGCGTCAGGCCGCCGATCGCGTCCAGGGACTGTCCAGCTCGATCGATGCCAAGACCGTCGACGATCTGGTCGCCGACGTCCGCGAACTGGTAAAGAAAAGTCCCGCGGTCGCGGTCGGCGTCGCTGCCGGGATCGGCTTCGTCGTAGCGCGCCTGCTGTCCTCCGGTCTCGACCACCGCGACGCCTGATCCATGGGGCTTCGCGAACCGCTGTTGGAGGATCACAGCATCCCGCACCTCTTCGCGCGCCTGACCAGCGACGCGCGCGAGGTTGCGCAGGCCGAAATCGCGCTGGCCAAGGCGAAGGTCGGCGACATGACGGCGCGCTACAAGGCGGCGGCGCTCTATTTCGCGGTTGCCGGGGTGCTCGCGGTGGCAGCGTTGATCGCGCTGCTGGTCGGGTTGATCGTATCGCTCGCGACGCTGATCGGACCGGGCTTTGCGACGCTCGTCGTGGTCGGCGTGACACTCGCCGTCGCGGCGGCACTGGGTTACGCCGGCGTGACGAGGCTGTCGCGATGAGCGACGTCGCGGCGGCACAGGCCCGCGCAGAGGCGGCACGGCAGCGTTTGACCAGCACGGTCGAAGCGCTGCAGACCCAGCTGGCGCCCGAACGCATCGCGCGCCGCGCGGTGAGCGAGGTCAGCGAAAGCGGCAGCCGTGCCGCGCAGGCGTCGGTCGCGGTCGCGCGCCGCAATCCGGTCGCCGTCGCGGGCGCCGCGGCGGTGTTGCTGGCGGCGCTCAACCGAAAGCGCATTGCCGCCCTGTTCGCGCGCCCCGCCAAGCGGAAACCGCTCCTCTCCATCAAGCGTTCGTCCGTTCACGGCCGATGAAGGAACCGATGATGACCGATCACCACGACACCCAGGCAGAGCACCACGGGCGCATTCGCGACGGCATCGACACCGCCGCCGACAAGGCGTCCAGCGCGTATGAAACCGCGCGTCACAAGGCGAGCGACGCGGCGCAGGCCACCGTCCAGACGCTGGAAACCAACCCGCTCGGCGTCGTCGTCGGCGGCATGGCGCTCGGCGCGCTGGTCGCGCTGGTCGTGCCGCGCGGACAGCGCGAAAAGGAATTGCTCGCCCCGGTCGGGCGCAAGGTAGCCGCCGCGGCGGTCGCCGGGCTTGCCGCCGCGAAGGAGGCCGGGCGCGCCGAGCTCGACCAGCTTGGCCTCAGCAAGGGCGCAGCCAAGGATCAGGCCAAGTCGCTGCTCCAAGGCGTCGTGAAGGCGGCCACATCGGCCGGTACTGCGGCGGCGCAGGCGAGCAAGGAGCAGGTCAAGGGCGCCTGAACGCACGCAACGGCGCGCGCGGGACTTCAAACCCGCGCCGCTTCGCGGTAGAGCGGCCGACACAAGCGACGTCGGGCAGCACGTCGCCTCGCTATACGGGAGAGGAGATCGCACCGGCGGCATACGCCCGGCGCGATCTCCTTTTCTCCGTCACGGGTCGATCGCTGCCAGCCGTGTTTGCGATCCTTCCCTCCCTCAGGAACCGCGCATGAGCAAATTGCATCTGGTGTTCGGCGGGCGCGTCAACGATCCGCGTACGCTCGATTTCAACGACCTGTCCTCGATCGAGGTGGTCGGCATCTTCCCGGACTATGCCAGCGCCGAAAAGGCGTGGCGCGCGGCGGCGCAGCGCACCGTCGACGATGCCGAGATGAAATATGTGGTGGTGCATCTGCACCGCCTGCTGGAACCCGATCTGCTCGCCAAGCCGGCGCAGTGAGGCGCACCGGCCCCTCCGCGAAGCGAACCGGAGGGGCCGGTCAGAACAGTTCGTCGAGACAGCGGTGGAAATCCATCCGCTGCCGATCGGGTGACGCCACGCCGATCGCATCGAGGAACGCGCGCTCCGCTGCGGGGTCGATCTCCTCCAGATTGGCGCACAGGATCGCGATATCCTGATACGGGTCCGCCACGCCCAGCAGGCCGACGTCGATACAGCCGGTGACGTGGCCGCGTTCGTCCATCAACAGGTTGCCGAGCGAGAAGTCGCCGTGCGTCACGACGCGCTGGTGCAGGTCGGGATCGTACAGCGCCTCGGTATGCGCCAGCATCCGCTCGGCATCCCAGCCGAGGTGATCGTCGGCGAAATCCTCGACGTCCACCTCCCCCGCCCCCACCCGTCGCCGCGCGGCCGCCAGCCGCAGCGCCGCGCCGGCCTCGAACGGGCAATCGTCCACTGGTAGTGCATGAAGCTGCGTCAGGAACCTGGCGAAGGCGGCGACGATCACGGGCAGCAGCGCGGGATCGTGATCCAGCCACGCATCCCCGGTCCGGCCCGCCACACCGGTGGTCAACAGCCAGGCGGCGCCATCCTCGTCCGCGGAGGCGACCGGCCGCGCCGCAGGGACGCGTCCCTGCAACCAGCGCAGTCGCACCGCCTCGTCCACGATCGCCGCCGCGACCGCACCGGTGCCATGTTTCAGGTACAGCGACGGCGCACCGGCGCGCGTCAGGCGGTGGATGACACCGCCGGATTCGCCCGCGTCGTCGCGATACCATTCATATCCGGCGAGCCGGGCGTCCCACGACGCCGGCAGGACATGGCGCGTCAGATGAACTCGATCTTCGACACGAGGTAGTAACGGTCGCCCGCCGGCACCGACACCTCCACCTCGTCGTCGACGCTGCGCCCGATCAGCGCGCGACCGAGCGGGGAATTGTAGCTGATCCGCCCGCTCTTGGCGTCCGCCTCGGTCTGGCCGACGATCTGGTAGCGGACCGGCTTGTCGTCCTCGTCCATCAGCGTGACGGTCGCGCCGAACACGATCTTGTCGCCCGACAGATCCCGCGGGTCGATGATCTGCGCGCGACTCAACTTGTCCTCGATATCGGCGATCGTCGCCTCTACCTGGCCCTGCCGCTCCTTGGCGGCGTGATATTCGGCGTTCTCCGAAAGGTCGCCATGCGCACGCGCTTCCTCGATCGCATCGACGATCTGCGGGCGTTCGATCTTGAGGCGCTTCAGGTCTGCGGTCAGCTTCTCATAGCCTTCCTGCAGCATCGGCATCTTCTCGACGGTCGCCATCGCTTATCCTTCAAAAACGCTTCCCCGAGCGGCCCCCTCCCTGAGGACCGCCCGCACCATCCAAACATGTGGGGGATCAGTCGTGCGGCCGTGAATAATAAGACTGCAGCGGCCGCACTTCAAGCTTGCGGGTCGTTGCGGTCCGAATCGCCTCGGCCGCTTGCACTGCCGCCGATGCGGTGGTGAAATAGGGAATCTTCCCGTTCACCGCGGAAGCACGGATCGGCTGAGAATCCTTCAGGCTCTGCCACCCTTCGGTGGTGTTGAAGATCAGCGCGATGCCGCCGTCCTTGATCCGGTCGACGATATGCGGACGTCCCTGGGCCACCTTGTTCACCCGCTCGATCGGCAGGCCGGCGCGCGACAGGTGATCGGCGGTGCCCCCGGTCGCCACGATGGTGAAGCCGGCCGCGACCAGCGCCTCCACCGCAGGGACGATCGCGGCCTTGTCGCCATCCTTGACGCTGACGAACACTGCGCCTTCGGTCGGCAGGACGGTGCCCGCGCCCAGCTGCGACTTGGCAAAGGCGGTGGTGAAATCGGTCGAGATCCCCATCACTTCGCCGGTGGACTTCATTTCCGGCGACAGCACCGGGTCGATCCCGGGGAAGCGGTTGAACGGGAACACCGCTTCCTTGACCGCATAATAATCGATGTTGCGATCGATCGGCGGCAGGTCGCGCAGCTTTTCGCCCGCCATCACGCGGCTGGCGATCTTCGCGATCGGCGCGCCGATCGCCTTGGCGACGAACGGCACCGTGCGGCTGGCGCGCGGGTTCACCTCGATAAGGTACACCTTGCCGTCCTTCACCGCGAACTGGATGTTCATCAGCCCGACGACGTTCAGGCCGCGCGCCAGCGCCTCGGCCTGCCGTTCGATCTCGGCGATGATCTCCGCGGGCAGCGAATAGGGCGGGATCGAACAGGCGCTGTCGCCCGAATGGACCCCCGCCTCCTCGATATGCTGGAGCACGCCCGCGACGACCATGTCGTCGCCGTCGCAGATCGCATCGACGTCCACCTCGATCGCGTCGCGAAGATACTGGTCGATCAGCACCGGGGCATCGCCCGATACCTGCACCGCGGTCTGGATATAGTCGTCCAGCTGCTGGTCGCTGTCGACGATCTCCATCGCGCGGCCGCCCAGCACGTAGCTGGGGCGCATCAGCACCGGGTAGCCGATACGGTTCGCGACCGCGAGCGCCTCGTCACGGCTGCGCGCGATGCCGTTGGCGGGCTGCAACAGGCGCAGCTTGTTTACCAGCGCGGCGAACCGCTCGCGGTCCTCGGCCAGGTCGATCGCGTCCGGGCTGGTGCCCAGGATCGGGATACCCGCCTTTTCCAGCGCGCGCGCCAGATTCAGCGGAGTCTGCCCGCCGAACTGGACGATCACACCGACCAGCTCGCCCGACTGCTGTTCGACGTGCAGGATCTCCAGCACGTCTTCGGCGGTCAGCGGCTCGAAATATAGGCGGTCGGACGTGTCATAGTCGGTGCTCACCGTTTCCGGGTTGCAGTTGACCATGATCGTCTCATAGCCCGCGTCCGCCAGCGCGAAGCAGGCGTGGCAGCAGCAGTAGTCGAACTCGATCCCCTGCCCGATCCGGTTTGGCCCGCCGCCCAGGATGACGATCTTGCGCCGGTCGGACGGCTGCGCCTCATTCTCCGGCTCGCCGAAGCTGGGCGCTTCGTAGGTCGAATACATGTACGGCGTCCTGGCGTCGAACTCCGCCGCGCAGGTGTCGATCCGCTTGAATACCGGGCGCACGCCCAGCTTGACGCGATGCTCGCGCACCTCTTCCTCGGTCACGCCGCCGGTCATCGCCTTGACCGCTTCGTGGATCAGCCCCGATCCGCGCGCGATCCCGCGTTCCATGCCGCGCAGGTTCGCCGATTGCAGCGCCAGCCACGCCAGCCTTTTGTCGGAAAAGCCCATCGCCTTCAGCCGGCGCATCCCGGCGGCGTCGATGGGCAGGCCCTGCTCCATCACCTCGGCCTCGGCCGCGACGATCTCCGCGAGACGCTCGACGAACCAGGGATCGAACTTGGCGATCGCGTTCACCTCGGCGACGGTGAAGCCTTCCCGAAGGGCTTGCGCCGCCACCAGCAGCCGGTCGGGCGTCGGCGACGCCAGCGCCGCCTCGATCTCCGCGCGCGGCGCGCCGACCAGCCGGTCGACCTGGTTGAAGCCGGACAGGCCGGTCTCCAGCCCGCGCAACGCCTTCTGCATCGATTCGTGGACGTTGCGGCCGATCGCCATCACCTCGCCGACCGACTTCATCGCGGTGCCCAGCGTCGCCTGCGCGCCCTTGAACTTCTCGAATGCGAAACGCGGGATCTTGGTCACGACGTAATCGATCGTCGGCTCGAAGCTGGCCGGGGTCGCGCCGGTGATGTCGTTCTCGATCTCGTCGAGCGTATAGCCGACCGCCAGCTTCGCCGCGACCTTGGCGATCGGAAAGCCGGTCGCCTTGGACGCCAGCGCCGACGAGCGGCTCACGCGCGGGTTCATCTCGATCACGATCAGCCGGCCGTCCTTCGGATTGACCGCGAACTGGACGTTCGAACCGCCTGTTTCCACGCCGATTTCGCGCAGCACCGCGATGCTGGCGTTGCGCATGATCTGATATTCCTTGTCGGTCAGCGTCAGCGCTGGCGCGACGGTGATGGAATCGCCGGTGTGGACGCCCATCGGATCGACATTCTCGATCGAACAGATGATGATGCAATTGTCCGCGCGGTCGCGGACCACCTCCATCTCATACTCCTTCCAGCCGAGCAGCGATTCCTCGATCAGCACCTCGGTGGTGGGCGAGGCGTCGAGGCCCTTGCGGACGATCTCGATGAACTCCTCGCGATTGTACGCGACGCCGCCGCCGGTGCCGCCCAGCGTGAAGCTGGGGCGGATGATCGCCGGCAGCCCGACCTTCTCCAGCCCGGCCAGCGCCTCCGCCTCGGTATGCGCGATCGACGAGCGGGCCGATTCCAGCCCGATCTTGTCCATCGCGTTGCGGAATTTCAGCCGGTCTTCGGCCTTGTCGATCGCATCGGCATCGGCACCGATCATCTGGACGCCGAACTTCTCCAGCGTGCCGTCATGGAACAGCGCCAGCGCGGTGTTGAGCGCGGTCTGCCCGCCCATCGTCGGCAGCACCGCATCGGGCCGCTCCGCCTCAATGATCTTGGCGACCACCTCGGGCGTGATCGGCTCGACATAGGTGGCGTCGGCCAGCTCGGGATCGGTCATGATCGTCGCCGGGTTCGAATTGACCAGGACGATGCGATAACCCTCTTCCTTGAGCGCCTTGATCGCCTGCGTGCCCGAATAATCGAACTCGCACGCCTGACCGATGACGATCGGCCCCGCGCCGATCACGAGGATGGAGGAGATGTCGGTGCGTTTTGGCATTTAGAGGCCCTTCAACGGCGGGTGCCCGCCGACTATTCCTATGATGGCCGACCATTCGGGTCGGAAAGCTGTGACAATCGTACCCGCTTGGGCTTCCGAGATTTCGCCTACCTCGATGGCGACTGCACCATCATCACGATCGTAAACTTGACTCGGTACGATCTTCGCATCTGCAAGCATCGCGAGGACATCGTCCACGTGCGCAGGCTTGATGCGAAATCGCATCATCCGTTTGCGCCTCGCAACGACCCGACGAACTTCTCGAACAGATAGAAACTATCCTGCGGCCCCGGGCTTGCCTCCGGATGATACTGCACCGAGAACGCCGGTCGGTCGGTCAGTTCCAGCCCCGCGTTCGAGCCGTCGAACAGCGACACATGCGTCTCGCGCGCATTAGCGGGCAGGCTTTCCCGCTCGACCGCGAAGCCGTGGTTCATGCTGGTGATCTCGACCGCGCCATCGCTCAGCCGCTTGACCGGATGGTTGGCGCCGCGGTGGCCCTGGAACATTTTGGTGGTCGTCGCTCCCACCGCGAGGCCCAGCAGCTGGTGACCCAGGCAGATGCCGAACAGCGGCTTGCCCGTCTCCAGCAGCTGCCGGATCACCGGCACGGCATATTCACCGGTCGCCGCCGGGTCGCCGGGGCCGTTCGACAGGAAGATGCCGTCCGGATTGAGCGTCATGATCTGGTCGAAAGTCGCCTCGGCCGGCACCACCGACACCTTCGCGCCGGCCTGAACGAGGTTGCGGAAGATGTTGTGCTTGCTGCCGTAATCGATCGCGACGACATGCGGCCGCGCGCCGCCCTCGTCCGCGCCATAGCCGAAGCCGAGCCGCCAGATGCCGCCCTCCCACGTGCCGTGCGTCTCGCGCGTCACCTGCCGGGCGAGGTCCATCCCCTCCAGACCCGGCCAGCCGCGCGCCATCGCCAGCAGCGCCGGCAGGTCGAACGTGCCATTGGGCGAATGCGCGACGACGCCATTGGGGGCGCCGCCGGTGCGGATGCGGCGCGTCAGCGCGCGCGTGTCGATCCCGGCCAGGCCGATGCGCATGTGGCGCTTCATCCAGCCGTCGAGGTTCTCCATCGCCCGGAAGTTCGACGGCGCGGTCGGATCCTCGCGCACGATCATCCCCAGCGCGTGGGGGTCGTTGGCCTCCACGTCGTCGGGGTTCGCGCCGACATTGCCGATATGCGGGAAGGTGAAGGTGATGATCTGCCCCGCGAACGACGGGTCGGTCATGATCTCCTGATAGCCGGTCATCGCGGTGTGGAAGCACACCTCGCCCACCGCCGCTCCTGCGGCGCCGAAGCCACGGCCCCACGCCACGTCGCCATTGGCCAGGACGAGGACGCCTGTGGCGCCCTCCGGTTGCGGGACGCGCGAAATGTCCGGCTCGGCCATGGTCGGCAAGCACTCCTCAGCTTGGTTTGCAGCAATGTCGCTAAGCCCCGCCCGCTAGACACCCGACCCCCTCGCGTCAACCGTCCAGCACCGCTATCGCGGTCGACATGATTCGAGACGACATCAAGCAAGCCCAGATCGCCGCCATGAAGGCGGGCGACAAGGAATCCCGCGCCGCGATCGGCCTGATCCAGGCCGCGATCAAGAATCGCGATATCGAGGCGCGCACCGGCGGCGCCCCCGCGGACGACGATGCGCTGGTGACCGAAGTCCTTCAGAAGATGGTCAAACAGCGCCGCGAATCGATCGCCATGTACGAACAGGGCAGCCGCGCCGAACTGGCCGCCGCGGAGGCCGCCGAGGTGGCGGTGATCGAGCGTTTCCTCCCCGCGCAAATGGGCGAGGAGGAGACCAAGGCGGCGATCGAGGCGATCAAGGCCGATCTGGGCGCATCTGGCATGAAGGACATGGGCCGCGTGATGGCCGAACTGAAGGCGCGGCACGCGACCACGCTCGACATGAGCAAGGCAAGCGCGCTGGTGAAGGCGGCTTTGGCCTGATTTGTAGAACAGGAAGGTTTGGTTCGCGCGGAGGCCCGGAGAGGTGGCTCCGCGCGCCAGCGCACCTCCCTTCACGACGGTGCGTCCGAGAGAGCTGCCAAGGCGGCTCGGATTGGCGCGGCAGGCGCGACATCTCTGCCCCTCCGCGCCTCTGCGCGAACCCCTTCCCCCTTTCCTTCGCGGCTTCGCGCAAACAGAATCATTGCAATTTTTACCCTCCCGTGACAGGGCGGGTTACAATCGCGCGTGAGCCTCACCCCCGCCTTCCTCGACGAATTGCGTGCGCGCACCTCGCTGTCCGCCCTGGTCGGAAAAACGGTGAAGCTGACCCGCGCGGGGCGCGAGATGAAGGGCTGCTGCCCCTTCCATAACGAGAAGACGCCCAGCTTCTACGTCAACGACGACAAGGGCTTCTACCATTGCTTCGGCTGTTCCGCGCATGGCGATGCCATCCGCTGGATGACCGATCATCAGGGGCTGCCGTTCATCGACGCGGTGAAGGAACTTGCCGCCGCCGCCGGCCTCGACATGCCCGAACAGGATGCGCGCGCCGCGCAGCGCGCCGAACGGGCCAAGTCGCTTCACGACGTCATGCAGGCCGCGGCGGATTTCTTCATCCAGCAGCTTGGCGGGATCGAGGGGGCGGCGGCGCGCGCGCTGCTGGAGCGGCGCGGCGTGTCGGCGGCGACGGCGCAAGCATTCGGCTTCGGCTATTCCCCCGATTCGCGCGGTCGCCTGCGCGCCGCGCTCAAGGATTTCGGCGACGCCATGCTGGTCGAGGCGGGGCTGCTGATCCAGGTCGAGGGCAAGGAGCCGTATGACCGGTTCCGCGGGCGACTGATGATCCCGATCCGCGATCCGCGCGGGCGCGTCATCGCGTTCGGTGGGCGGATCATCGGGGACGGCGAGCCGAAATATCTCAACTCCCCCGACACGCCGTTGTTCGACAAGGGGCGCACGCTCTACAATCTCGATCGCGCCGCGCCCGCCGCGCGCAAGGCCGACCGGCTGTTCGTGGTGGAAGGCTATATGGACGCGATCGCGCTGGCGCAGGGCGGCGTCGGCGAGGTGGTGGCCCCGCTGGGCACCGCACTGACCGAACACCAGTTGGAGCGGCTGTGGCGCGTCGTGGACGTGCCGGTCCTGTGCCTCGACGGCGACAGCGCCGGGCAGAAGGCGGCGATCCGCGCCGCGCACCGCGCGCTGCCGATGCTGGCACCGGGCCGCAGCCTCGCCTTTGTCACCCTGCCCGACGGTCAGGATCCCGACGACCTGATGCGCGCCAAGGGCAAACCCGCGTTCGAGGCACTGGTGCGCGAGGCGGAGCCGCTGGTCGACCGGCTATGGAAGCATGAACTGGCCGCCGAACCGCTCACCACCCCGGAACAGCGCGCGGGGCTGAAGCGGCGGCTGTCCGATCTTGCCGGGTCGATCGCCGATCCGGCGGTGAAGTCCGAATATCAGGCCGAATTCCGCCACCGCTTCGACGAACAGTTCGCCCGCACCCGCCAGCCCTTCCAGCAGCGCCAGCCCTTCTATCCGATCGGGCAGCGCCGGTCGGAGCAGAGAGGGCCGGGACAGAAGTGGACCCCGCCCCTGCCCCCCGTGACCGAGGACGCGCGCCGCCTGCGCGCCGCGGGCGGGATCGACCCGATCCTGTCGAAGGCGGTCGTCGCCGGGCTGCTGCGCCACCCCGCGGAGATCGCGCGCCATATGGAGGTGCTCGGCTCGCTCAAGCTGGCCGATGGCGCACTGGGGCGATTGTTCGAGGCGGTGGTGGACGTCGCGCTGGCCGACACGCGCGCCGCGCCGCTTGATAGCGGGCGGCTTGTCACCATATTGGCGCAATCCGGTTTCGACACCATCGCCCATGATCTGCTGCGTGCCGATGCGATGCCTTACTCGTTCACCCGCGCCGATGCGGATGCGACACAGGCGCGTGAGGATCTGGACGAGGCGATCGCGATCCTGGTGACGCGACCGGAAGTGGATGCGGCTCTGGCGGAGGCCACCTCAGCGATGATGGAACGCTTCACCGACGAGGCGTTCCAGCGGCAGGTGGCATTGGTGAACGAACAGCGGGCGCTGGACCAGCGTCTTGCAAATCTCGTGCAGGCAAACGAAGACGCCCGCGCGCTTGGACTTGAGGACGATTGATGGCGAAGATGAACGGTGGCGGGGCGGACGATGGCGCGGAAGTGGCCGATGCCCCGCTGATCGACCTCAACGATGCGAACGTCAAGAAGCTGATCGCCCGTGCCAAGAAGCGCGGCTACATCACCTATGACCAGCTGAACGAGGCTCTGCCCCAGGACCAGATGTCGTCCGACCAGCTGGAAGACATCATGTCCGCGCTCAACGAAATGGGCGTGAACATCGTCGAGAACGAGGAGCAGGGCGAGGACGGCGAGAGCGAGGAGCGCGCCGACGACGACGAGGTCGATACCACCGATTCGACCGACGACGGCAGTGCGCCGGTCGTCGAGAAGAAGAAGGAGACGATCGACCGCACCGACGATCCCGTCCGCATGTACCTGCGCGAGATGGGGGCGGTCGAGCTGCTGTCGCGCGAGGGCGAGATCGCCATCGCCAAGCGGATCGAGGCCGGGCGCGACACGATGATCCTGGGGCTGTGCGAAAGCCCGATCACCTTTAACGCGATCATCGACTGGTCGACCGCGCTGAACGAAGGCACGATGCAGCTGCGCGAGATCGTCGATCTCGACGCGATGCTGTCCAAGGGGCCGTCGGCCGAGCAGGTCGAGGGCGCCGAGGACGACAGCGGCGAGATCAGCGCGTCGGCGACCGGCCCGCAGTTCAAGGAGGAGGAAGAGCCGGAAGAGGCGTCCGCCGACGAGGACGACGAGCTGACCGAGCGTCGCACGCCGCGCCCGTCCGACGACGACGAGGAGGACAATACGCTCAGCCTCGCGCAGATGGAGGAGACGCTCAAGCCGCAGGCGCTGGAGAAGTTCGCCAATATCACCGCGATTTACCGCAAATTCTCGAAGATGCAGGAATCGCGGCTGGAATCCATGGCCGCGGGCGCCGAGCTGTCGGCGGTCGAGGAGCGCAAGTACCAGAAGCTCCGTGAGGACCTGACCGCCGAGGTAGAGAGCGTCCAGTTCCACCAGACCAAGATCGAATATCTGGTCGACCAGCTGTACAGCTACAATCGGCGCCTTACCGCGCTGGGCGGGCAGATGCTGCGCCTCGCCGAGCGGCACAAGGTCGCGCGCAAGGACTTCCTGGACCGCTACATGGGCCATGAGCTGGACGAGGGCTTCCTCGACGCGGTCAACGGCCTCGACAAGAAGTGGACCGCCTTCGCCACCAACGAAGCGGGCGCGGTCGACCGCATCCGCACCGAGATCAGCGAGATTTCGCAGCAGACCGGCATGGCGCTGGCCGAATTCCGCCGCATCGTGAACATGGTGCAGAAGGGCGAGCGCGAGGCGCGTATCGCCAAGAAGGAAATGGTCGAGGCGAACCTGCGCCTCGTCATCTCGATCGCCAAGAAATACACCAATCGCGGGTTGCAGTTCCTTGACCTGATCCAGGAAGGCAACATCGGCCTGATGAAGGCGGTCGACAAGTTCGAGTATCGCCGCGGCTACAAGTTTAGCACCTATGCGACCTGGTGGATCCGGCAGGCGATCACCCGCTCGATCGCCGATCAGGCGCGGACGATCCGCATCCCGGTCCATATGATCGAGACGATCAACAAGCTGGTGCGCACCAGCCGCCAGTTCCTGCACGAGCAGGGCCGCGAGCCGACCCCGGAGGAGATGGCCGAGCGCCTTTCCATGCCGCTGGAGAAGGTGCGCAAGGTGATGAAGATCGCCAAGGAGCCGATCAGCCTCGAAACGCCGATCGGCGACGAGGAGGATTCGCACCTGGGCGATTTCATCGAGGACAAGAACGCGGTCATCCCGGTCGATGCCGCGATCCAGGCGAACCTGAAGGAAACCGTCACCCGCGTCCTCGCCAGCCTCACCCCGCGTGAGGAGCGCGTGCTGCGCATGCGCTTCGGGATCGGCATGAACACCGACCATACGCTGGAGGAAGTCGGGCAGCAGTTCAGCGTGACGCGCGAACGCATCCGCCAGATCGAGGCGAAGGCACTGCGCAAGCTCAAGCACCCGTCGCGCAGCCGCAAGATGCGCAGTTTCCTCGACCAGTAACGCCGGGCGCTCCCTCGTGGGGCACCATTGGTAACGTCCCGCCCACGTCGCCCCAGCGAAAGCTGGGCCTTCCACATGCAGCGCGCCAACCTCCGCGCTGCAGCGGCAGAATCCTGCCGTTTCGGTGCCGGAACGATCACACAGCGGCAAAATTTCGCCGGGCGTAAACCCGCTCTTTACGTCGATCGCTTACCCAAGGGGGCAACGGGACGCGGTGGTCGTTCCGGTTGGTCGCACAAGATCGGGAGTCGCGGTGATGGCGGTGATGATGGACGGCCCGATGGCGGTCGGGTCGGCGGTTTCGTCGCGGCAAACGACCGGGCCGGCGGCGACGATCCGGGCGTTGCTCGCCGCAGACGGCAGCGCCGCGGCGCCTTACGCGGGGCTGCTCGCCTCGCCCGCTGCGATGCTGCGCGATCTGGCCGATGCGGTCTATGCGCTGTGCGTGGTCCATGGCTCGGCGCCCGGAGTGGTCGATCATGCGCTGGCCCGCGCAGGCGATCGTGAAGCGCTGGCGTGGCTGACCGGCGCGGCAGACGCGATGCGCGCGGAGCGTGCGTATCTGGCGCGCCTGACCGCCGCGGTCGGCCCCCTGCCCTCCACCCCCGGCCACGCCGCGGCGGAGGCGGCGATCATCGGCCAGCGTCAGGCGCTGGCGATGCTGGCGAGCTCGGATCGCGCCGGCTGCGGCACTGGGGCCGCGCTGGCGCTGGTGCTCGATTGGGAAACGGTTCGCACGGTACTGGACGGCTGCGCCGCGCGGCTGGGGATCGAGGGCGGGCGGGCGTTCGCGCCGGTCGTGCAGGCGGCCGACGCTTTCCTCGACGCCGTCGACGCGGCGCCCGGTGTCGAACGCGCGCTCGCGTTCGGCGCGCAACAGGTGCTGGCGCAGCATCGCGGCCTGTGGGCGTTGCTGGAATCGCGCGCCGCCGCGCGGGAGCCGAATTAAGCCGCGCGCTTGCGCCCGGCCCCAACCTGCCGCTACACCATACCCGATAATCGACACGATGGCGGGGCAAGGTAATGCAGCGGTTCGACGGCACTGAAGGCTATGTCGCCACCGACGATCTGAAAGTGGCGGTCAACGCCGCGGTCACGCTGCGCCGCCCGCTGCTGGTGAAGGGCGAGCCGGGCACCGGCAAGACCGTGCTGGCGCAGGAGATCGCCAAGGCGGTCGGCGCCGATCTGATCGAGTGGAACGTCAAGTCGACGACCAAGGCGCAGCAGGGCCTGTACGAATATGACGCGGTGGCACGGCTGCGCGACGGCCAGTTGGGCGACCCGCGCGTCCACGACATTTCCAACTACATCCGCAAGGGCAAATTGTGGGAGGCGTTCGAGCGTGACACCCCTGCCGTCCTGCTGATCGACGAGATCGACAAGGCCGATATCGAATTCCCCAACGATCTGCTTCAGGAGCTGGATCGCATGGAATTCCACGTCTACGAAACCAAGCAGACGATCCGCGCGAAGGAACGCCCGATCGTCGTCATCACGTCGAACAATGAAAAGGAGTTGCCGGACGCCTTCCTGCGCCGCTGCTTCTTCCACTATATCAAGTTCCCCGACCGCGACACGATGCAGGCGATCGTCGACGTCCACTTCCCCGGCATCCAGAAGATGCTGGTCAGCCGCGCGATGGACATCTTCTACGACGTGCGCGACGTGCCGGGGCTGAAGAAGAAGCCGTCGACCAGCGAGTTGCTCGACTGGCTGAAACTGCTGCTCCACGAGGACATGCCGCTCGACGTCCTGCAGAACCGCGATCCGACGAAGGCGATTCCGCCGCTGCACGGCGCGCTGCTGAAGAACGAACAGGATGTGATGTTGTTCGAACGGCTGGCGTTCATGGCCAAGCGTCAGGCGAACAAGGGCTGACGCTGCCGCCTACCCCGCCTTCACTATTGTTTCCCGCATCTTCACCGCGCTACATCCGATCATTGGGGTGGCGTAGGCGGTGTCGGGAATGATCGAAAGCGGGTCGCTGGTCCCAGGAGTTCGGGTGGAGCGGTTCGGCCTGCCCGATCACACCGCCGCCCGGTTCGAAATGCCCGCCCCCGCGCTGCGCGGTTTGGTCGGCAGCTATCACGTCTTCGATTCGAAAAAGGAATGGCGCGACGGGGTGAAGCCCTGGCTGCTGCCATCCTGGCCGGCGATCCGCTTCATCCTGGCGCCGGATGCGATCGCGCTGACGATCGGGTCGCGCCGTTACGATCCAATGCCGGTCGCCGCGCTGTACGGCAACGCCAGCCGCGCGATGCAGATGACGACGCATGGCGGCGTGACGATCGGCGTCGATCTGACCCCGCTCGGTTGGTCGCGGCTGTTCGATGCGCGCGCGAACGACTATCGCGACCGCGTGGTGCCACTCGACACGTTGCTCCCCGCCGGCTGGGTCGCCTGCGCGCTCGACCGGCTGCGCGCGTCGGACCGCTCGACGCAGGTGAAGGCGATCCTCGACGATCTGCTGCTCGCGATCGTACGTCCGCCAGGCCGCGACGACGATCAGATCGTCGCGCTCCAGCGGCTGATCGCCAGTGAAGAGACGCGCGACCTGACCAGCGCCGCCGCGTCGCTCGGCATGTCGCCGGCGGCGCTGCGGCGGCTGTCGACGCGCTATTTCGGGTTCCCGCCCAAGACGCTGCTGATCCGTACCCGCTTCGTCCGCTCGCTGGTGCGGATGATGCTGGCGGGCGGCGGCGCGAACTATGCCGCGATGGCGCCGACCTATTTCGATGCCTCGCACTTCCTGCGCGATGCCGATCGCTTCCTGGGGATGACCCCGCGACGGTTCCTGCAACAGGATCATCGCTATCTCATCGCCTGCCTCAACGGCCTGACCGAGGTGCGCCGCGCCGCCGCGGAACAGCGTGACGCCGCGATCGCTCGACCACGGCTCGTCGCAGCGCAAAGCCGCTCCGTCGAAAAGCTGGTGCGCCCTTAACCCCTTGGGATCGCACCACGACGTAGCGTGGCCGCGTCGTGATTCTCGTCCGATTCTCGCTTGCGTTGGCCGCCTCGCTCCTCGCCCTGCCCGGTACGGCGGCGGCGGGTCCGTCGCTGCTCGACTATGTCGGCCAATGCGTGCCGTTTGCGCGGTCGGCGTCGGGAATCCAGATCTACGGCGATGCCTGGACATGGTGGGATCAGGCGGACGGCCGCTATCGCCGCGGGCACCGGCCGCGCGTCGGCGCGGTGATCGTCTTCAAGCAGAGCGGACAGTTGCGGCTCGGCCATGTCGCGGTGGTCAGCCGCGTCGTCGAACGCCGCGTCGTCATGCTCACCCACGCCAACTGGTCGCGCCGCGACGGCCGCCGCGGCCATGCGGAACGCGACGTGACACTCTACGACGTGTCACCGGCCAACGACTGGAGTCAGGTGAAGGTCTGGTATCGCGATTCGAATGGCCTCGGCAGCAGCATCTACCCCGTCGCCGGCTTCATCTATGGCGATGCGCCGCCGTCCGCCGAACTCAGCGGCGAGCATCCCGACGATGTCGGCGCGCTGATCGACGCCTATGTCCCCGGGGCGATCGCATCGCGCTGACCGCCGAACCGCGTCTTCGATAGCAACTCGACACGGGCTCACGCCGCGGGCATCATGCGCGCATGTTCCTGGCCTTTCTCGACGAGCTGCGCTCCGCCGGCATCCCCGCGAGCCTCAAGGAGCATCTGATCCTGCTGGAGGCGTTGCAGGCGGACGTCATCGATCGCTCGCCCGAGCAATTCTATTACCTCAGCCGCTCGGTCTACGTGAAGGACGAAGGGTTGCTGGACCGCTTCGACCAGGTCTTCGCCAAGGTGTTCAAAGGGCTGGAGACCAGCTTCGCGCAGGAAGGCGCCGAGGTTCCCGAGGACTGGCTGAAGGCGATCGCCGAAAAATATCTGACGCCCGAGGAAATGGCCGCGATCAAGTCGCTGGGGTCCTGGGACGAGATCATGGAGACGCTCAAGAAGCGTCTTGAGGAACAGCAAAAGCGCCATCAGGGCGGCAACAAATGGGTCGGCACCGGCGGCACCAGTCCCTATGGCAATTCGGGCTACAATCCCGAAGGCGTGCGGATCGGCGGGGAATCGCGGCATAAGCGCGCGATCAAGGTGTGGGATCAGCGCGAGTTCAAGAACCTCGACAGCACGCGCGAGCTGGGCACGCGCAACATCAAGGTCGCGCTGCGCCGGCTGCGCAAGTTCGCGCGTGAGGGCGCAGCGGACGAACTGGACGTCGACGCCACCATCGACGGCACCGCGCGGCAGGGCTGGCTGGACGTCCACATGCGCCCGGAACGCCGCAATGCGGTGAAGCTGCTGTTGTTCCTCGACATCGGCGGATCGATGGATCCGTTCATCAAGCTGTGCGAGGAACTGTTCTCCGCCGCGACCAGCGAATTCAAGAACCTCGAATTCTTCTACTTCCACAATTGTCCGTATGAGGGCGTGTGGAAGGACAACAAGCGCCGGTTCCAGGAACGCACCCCGACCTGGGACGTGCTTCACAAATACGGCCACGACTACAAGCTGGTGTTCGTCGGCGATGCGGCGATGAGCCCCTATGAGATCACCCACCCCGGCGGCTCGGTCGAACATTTCAACGAGGAAGCCGGCGCAGTGTGGATGCAGCGGCTGACCAACACCTATCCCGCCGCGGTGTGGCTGAACCCCGTAGCGGAATCGCAATGGGGCTATTCGCAATCGGCGAAGATCATCCGCGAACTGATGACCGACCGCATGTACCCGCTGACGCTTGCTGGGCTGGACGCGGGGATGCGCGAGCTGACCCGCAAGCGCTAGGGGCACCCCGTCCGGGATACCGGACCTGTTCCGGCACCCACCACGCACACGCACGGCCGCAATCTCGCGGTACCGCGGCCCGGACGCACGGGATACGGCGTCGTTCGAAAAGACGGGCCGGATCAGCCGACACTGCAAGGCATCCGCTTTTCCCGCTGACGTGATGTCGTGGACGACCTCCGCACCAGCGTAGCTGTGCGATGATGT
>NZ_LSJO01000356.1:0-9234 GCF_001556735.1 Sphingomonas sp. CCH9-F2
ACCCCGAACAGCTGTTCGCCGCGGGCTATTCGGCATGCTTCATCGGCGCGCTGAAGGTGGCCGGGCAGCAGCTGAAGGTGAAGGTGCCCGACGACGTCGCCGTCCATGCAACCGTCGGCATCGGGCCGCGTTCGCAGGGCGGGTTCGGCATTACGGCGGACCTGGCCGTCGACCTGCCGGGGGTGGACCGCGAACAGGCGCAACAGCTGGTCGACGCGGCGCACCAGATCTGCCCCTATTCGAACGCCACCCGTGGTAACGTCGACGTCACGCTGATGCTTGCCTGACGGAGACGACATGCCCCGCACCCCCGGAACCGAAGGGTTCGTCCTGAACCAGACGATGCTGCGGGTCCGCGACCCTGACGCGTCGCTGGCCTTCTATCGCGAGGTGCTGGGCATGACGTTGCTCCAGCGGCTGGATTTCGCGGACATGCGCTTCTCGCTGTTCTTCCTGTCCTTTCTGGAAGAGGGCGAGAGCGTGCCGGCCGACCCGGCGGAACGCGCGGCGTTCATCTTCAACCGCTCGACCACCCTGGAACTGACGCATAATTGGGGGACGGAGAGCGACCCCGGTTTCGCTGGCTATCACAGCGGGAACGAGGAACCGCGCGGCTTCGGCCATATCGGCATCTCCGTGCCCGATGTGGCGCTGGCGTGCGCGCGGTTCGAGGAACTGGGCGTGCGGTTCAAGAAGCGGCCGCAGGACGGCGCGATGAAGGATATCGCGTTCATCATGGACCCTGACGGCTATTGGATCGAGATCCTGTCCGCCAACGGCATGCGCGCCGCGCTGTAGCTACAGCAGCAGGCGGACTCCGACGATCAGCAGCACGACGGCCAGCGCCGGCGCGACCACCCGTTCCGACAGATATCCGGTCAGCCGCGCGCCCAGCACGACGCCGGGGATCGACCCGAGCAGCAGCGAGCCCAGCAGCGGCAGGTTGATGTTACCGATCACCGCATGGCCGATCCCGCCGATCAGCGCGACGGGAATGGCATGGACGATATCGGTCCCGACCAGCCGCCGCGCGGTCAGGCGGAACGGATAGAGCATCAGCAGCAGCGTCGCGCCCAGCGCGCCGGCGCCCACCGATGTCAGCGTGATGAGCGTGCCGAGCAGCGCGCCAGCCGCCACCGTCAGCGCCGGCTGCCAGCGCAGCATCGTATCGGCGAGCGGGCCATCGGCCCGCGCGAAGCGCCGCGCGATCGCGCCGCGAAACGGCGTCGCGATCGCCGACAGGACCAGCGCGATCCCCAGCGTGCGCACGATCAGCCCGCTGCTTTCGGCCTTCTGACCGTGGCTCCACAGCCACCACAAGGTCAGCCCGACCGCGGGCAGGCTGCCCCAGCACAGCCGCTTCACGATCTGCCAGTCGGCATTGTCCTGACGATGGTGGACCGCGCCGCCGGCCATCTTGGTGATCGCGGCGAACCACAGGTCGGTGCCGACCGCGGTCGCCGGCGCGACCCCGAACAGCAGGATCAGCAGCGGCGACATCAGCGATCCGCCGCCGACGCCGGTCACCCCAACGATCATGCCGACCAGAAAGCCCGCCAGCGTGCTCAGCCAGTCCACGTCATGCCCCCGTTGTTGCGGCGCGGGATGTGCGCCGCGCGGCGCGGCGGCGCAATGGCAGAAAAGCTATCGCACGCCGCAGATGCGGTGGGGGTGGGTCACGCGGCCCGGGCGAGAAGGCTTTCCCACGCCGACAGCCGCGGCTGATCGGGCCACAGACCGCGCGTATCGTACACCAGCTTGTCGGCGCGTTCGTCGAGCGGCACGGAGCGGAAGACGTCATGATCGACCAGCACGATCATCGCGTCGCATTCCGACAGCGCGGTGTCGAGATCGACCAGCGCCGCTCCGGTGCCGTCGAACGCCGCCGGCAGCGCGCGCGCGTGCGGTTCGACCAGCGCGATGCGATCCCCGAAACGCCGCGCCAGCGCGGTCGCCACTTCCAGCGCGGGGCTTTCGCGGAAATCGTCGATGTTCGGCTTGAACGCCAGCCCCAGGCACGCGATGCGCGCGTCGGGCAGCTTTTCGATCAGGCGGATCGCGCGGCCGATGACATAGTCGGTCTTGGCGTCGTTCACCTCGCGCGCGGTGCGGATCAGCCGGCTGTTGTCGGGATCGCCCGCGACCAGGAACCACGGGTCGACCGCGATGCAATGCCCGCCCACGCCGGGGCCGGGCTGAAGGATCGACACGCGCGGGTGGCGGTTGGCAAGGCGGATCACCTCCCACACGTCGATGCCCAGGTTCTCCGCGATCACCGACAGTTCGTTGGCGAAGGCGATGTTGACGTCGCGGTAGCTGTTCTCGACCAGCTTCACCATCTCCGCCGCGCGCGCGTTGGTGGTCAGGCACGCGCCGCGCACGAACTGGCGATAGAAGCCCATCGCACGGCGGGCGCAGCGCGGTGTGATGCCGCCGATGACGCGGTCGTTGTCGATCAATTCGATCAGGATGCGGCCGGGCAGCACCCGCTCCGGGCAGTAAGCGATGAACAGGTCGGCCGCGCCCGCGCCGCCGCGACCGGGCACCGACAGGTCGGGGCGCAGCTGCGCGATCAGGCCGGCGACCTGTTCGGTGGTGCCCACCGGAGAGGTCGATTCGAGGATCACCAGATCGCCCTTCTTCAGCACCGGCGCGATCGTGCGCGCGGCGGCCAGCACGTAGCTGACATCGGGCTGGTGATCGTCATGGAACGGGGTCGGCACTGCGATGATGAACGTATCCGCCGGCTCGGGCGCGGTCGAGGCGCGCAGCAGCCCGCGCCCGACGACGCCCTGCACCAGGCCGTACAGGTCGACTTCCTCGATATGGACGCGGCCCGAATTGACGGTCGCGACGACATCGGCATTGACGTCGACGCCCAGCGTCGGGACGCCCGCGCGCGCGATCACCGCCGCGGTCGGCAGGCCGATATAGCCCAGCCCCATGACGACCGCGCCCAGTGGTGCGCCGGTGGCAGTGTCAGCGTCGATGGGCATCGTCCACGATCCTTGCAATGCGTTGCGCCGCCTGCCCGTCGCCATAAGGGTTATGCGCCTGGGCCATGGCGGCATAAGCGGTGTCATCGTCGAGAAGAGCGAACATTCGGTTGACGATCGTATCGGGATCGGTGCCGACCAGCTGCGATGTGCCCGCCGCGACCCCTTCCGGCCGTTCGGTGGTGTCGCGCATCACCAGCACCGGCTTGCCCAGGCTGGGGGCTTCTTCCTGCACCCCGCCCGAATCGGTGAGCATCACCGCGCTCATCGCCATCAGCCGGACGAAATGCGGATAGTCGAGCGGGTCGATCAGCGCGACGTTCGGGTGCGATCCCAGTGCCGCTTCCATCACCGGCCGAACCGCCGGGTTGGGATGGACGGGAAAGATGACACCCACGTCGGGCCGATCGGCGATCCGCGCGATCGCGGCGGCGACCTGCGCCATGCCGTCGCCGAAATTCTCGCGCCGGTGCGAGGTGACGGCGACGATCCGCCGGCCGGCGAAGCGCGCCGCCAGCGGGTCCAGTCCGGCGGCCAGCGCGGGCTGTGCGGCGATCCGGTCGCGCATCGCCAGCAGTGCGTCGATGACGGTATTGCCCGTGACGTGGATCGCGGCGCCGGGCACGTTTTCGGCGCGCAGGGCGGCGGCGGCCTGCGGTGTGGGGGCGAAGTGCAGGTCGGCGATCACCCCGGTCACCTTGCGGTTCGCCTCTTCCGGCCATGGGGAGTAGATGTTGCCGCTGCGCAGCCCCGCCTCGACATGGCCGACCGGGATCTGGCGGAAATAAGCGGCGAGCGTCGCGACCATCGAGGTCAGCGTGTCGCCGTGGACCAGGATGCGATCGGGCCGCCGCGCGTCCAGCGTCGCGCCGAATTGGGTGAGGATGCGCGCCGCCAGCATGTCGAGCGACTGGCCCGCCTGCATCAGGTCAAGATCGACGTCGGGGACGATGCCGAAGATCGCCAGAACCTGGTCGAGCAGCTGGCGATGCTGCGCGGTGACCGCGACGCTGACGTCCAGCCCGTCACGCGCGCGTAACGCGGCGACGACAGGGGCCATCTTGATGGCTTCGGGCCGCGTGCCGAACACGACGAGAATGTGGGGCTTGTGGATCACGCTGGCCGTCCTATCCGGGGGTAGGTTGCGATCTGGTTTAGCGCAGCCGGCGTGAGGGTTGCGCGCAAGGGGTGGCGGGAACCTGCGCCCGGCGCCGGTGATTGAGCGCGCGAGCGAGGAGATTGGCATAATGCGACTGGTGATGATCGGGCTGGGCCGGATGGGCGGCAACATGGCACGCCGGCTGTTGCAGGCGGGGCATGAGATCGTTGCCTATGACCGCGACGAGGCCGCGGTGGCGAAGCTGGCGGAGGCGGGCGCGATCGCCGCGACCTCGCTGGAGGATGCGCGCGGCAAGGCCGGCAGCCCCGCGATCTGGTGGGTGATGCTGCCGCATGGCGAGATCACCGACACCACGATCACCGCGATCGCTGACCATGGCGCGGCGGGCGATGTCGTGATCGACGGCGGCAACAGTTTCTACAAGGACGACATTCGCCACGCCCGTGCGCTGGCGGACAAGGGAATGCATTTCGTCGACGTCGGCACCTCGGGCGGGGTGTGGGGGCTGGAGCGTGGCTATTGCATGATGATCGGCGGCCCCGACGAGGTGGTGCGCCAGCTGGACCCGATCTTCGCCGCACTGGCGCCGGGGGCGGGCACGATCCCGCGCACTGCCGGGCGCGACGGTAATGACGCGGTCGATCCGCGTGCGGAAAAGGGCTATATCCACGCCGGCCCGGCGGGCGCGGGGCATTTCGTGAAGATGGTCCACAACGGCATCGAATACGGGCTGATGCAGGCCTATGCCGAGGGGTTCGACGTGCTGAAGGGCAAGGCGTCGGGGCATCTGCCAGAGGGCGAACGCTACGACCTGAACCTGGCCGACATCGCCGAGGTGTGGCGGCGCGGCAGCGTGATCTCGTCCTGGCTGCTCGACCTCAGCGCGCTGGCGCTGGCAAAGGACGCGCATCTCGACGGGTTCAGCGGCAATGTCGCCGATTCGGGCGAGGGCCAGTGGACGATCGAGGCGGCGATGGAGGAGGCGGTGCCGGTCAACGTGCTGACCACCGCATTGTTCGCGCGCTATCGCAGCCGCGTCGAGCATACGTTCGGGGAAAAGGTGCTGTCGGCGATGCGCTTCGGCTTCGGCGGGCATGTCGAGATGCCGCAATAATGGCGATCCGCCTGCTGGTGTCGGATGTCGACGGCACATTGGTCGACAAGGACAAGAACCTGACCCCCGCGACCATCGATGCGGTGGCGCGGGTGCGCGCCGCGGGGATCGGTTTCTCGATCATCAGCGCGCGGCCGATGTCGGGGCTGCGCCCGCTGCTCGACACGCTGGCGCTGGACGGCGATGTGGCGGCGTTCAACGGCGGGATCGTGTTCCGCCGCGACGGCACGATCGTCCGCCACGTCACCATCCCCGCCGATGCCGCGCGCGAGGCGATGATGCTGGCGCGCGAGAGCGAGGTGGCGACCTGGGTCTTCACGGGCGACCGCTGGTACGCGGACGATCCCGACGGCCCGCACACCGCCAGCGAGCGGCGCGCATCGGCGCAGGAGCCGGAAGTGACCGACGATCCCGACGCGCTGCTGGACCGCGCCGACAAGATCACCTTCGTCAGCGACGATGCCGATGCGCTCCACGCGCTGTATGCGCGCGTCCACACCGCGATCGGCGACCGCGCGACCGTGGCGCAGAGCCAGACCTATTACCTCGACGTCACCGCGAAGCAGGCCAACAAGGGCGACGGCATCGCCGCGCTCGCCGATGCGGTGGGGGTCTCGCTGTCCGATACCGCCGCGATCGGCGATCAGGCCAACGACCTGCCGATGCTGAAGCGCGCCGGGCTGTCGATCGCGATGGGCAATGCTCCCGATGCGGTGAAGGCCGCCGCGGCCGAGGTCACCCGCGCCAATACCCAGGATGGCGTCGCGCACGCCATCGATACCCTCATCCTTCCCCGGAGACAGTGAATGAAGAAACTCGTGGCCTTCGACCTCGACGGCACGCTGGCGCTCAGCAAGCAGGCGCTCAAGGACGACATGGCCGAGACGCTGGCCGACCTCCTGGGCGTTGCCGATGTCGCGGTGATCTCCGGCGGGGACTGGCCGCAGTTCGACAAGCAGGTCGCCAGCCGGCTGCCGGCGCGCGCCGATCTGTCGCGGCTGTGGCTGATGCCGACGACCGGTACGAAGCTGTACACGCACCAGGAGGGCGCGTGGAAGCCGGTCTATGCCGAGCTGTTCGACGACGCCGAGAAGACGAAGATCATCGATGCCTTCGGTGAAGCGCTGGAGGCAACCGGCTTCACCCCCGAGCAGACGTGGGGCGAGCGGATCGAGGATCGCGGCAGCCAGATCACCTTTTCCGCGCTGGGGCAGGAAGCGCCGCTGGAGGCCAAGGAACATTGGGACCCCGATTTCGCCAAGCGCAAGGTGATTCAGGCGGACCTGCGCAAGCGTCTGCCGGGGCTGGCGATCAACATGGGCGGCGCGACGTCGATCGACATCACGCGCGAGGGCGTCGATAAGGGATATGGTCTCCGCAAGCTGGCGGAGGCCAGCGGCTTCGCACTGGATGAGATGCTGTTCCTCGGCGACGCGATCTTCCCTGGCGGCAACGATTATCCGGCCAAGGAAGCGGGCGTCGATACGGTGAAGGTCCGCGATCCGCAGGAGACGATCAGCGTCGTCACCGCGATCGTCGCCTGCCAGAAATGATCGGACGCGGCGGGGGGAGCGCGCGGTGATCGATGCGCCGGGGCTGTGGGCCAAATTCATCTGGTGGATCGGCGACGGCACCGGGCTGCCCGATACGGTGCTGCACATCCATGCCGGGATGGCGGTGCTGATCGTCGCGCGGATCGCCACCGGGCGTTCGCTCGGAACGCTGGTGCCCCTGTCGGTGGTGGCGGCGGCGGAGGCGGTGAACGAGATCCTCGACCGGATGCACTATGGCAGCTGGCGCTGGCCCGACACGATCAGCGACGTGATCCACACGATGTTCTGGCCGACGGTTATCTGCCTGGCGGTGCGGCTGCGTCCGATGGGGCGGCGCGACCTGCGCGGGCGCAAGTGATCGTCCGCGCGCGCCTCAGCCGATCGCGGCGCGCGCGCGGGCGGCCAGATGGTGGACGGCGGCGTCGTGGATGCCCGGCGCGCTGACCAATACGCCATAGGCGCGCGGATCGGCCTTGTTGAACATCAGCGGCGCACCCAGCGCGTCGCTGACCCGTGCTCCCGCCTCGCTGGCGATCAGGACGGCGGCGGCGATGTCCCATTCGTTGCCCCAGCGCAGGGTCGCGACCAGATCGGCACGATCGGCGGCGACCATCGCGATCCGCAGCGCGATCGAATTGGGCTTTTCCACCGCCACCAGCTCGCGATCCGCCTTGGGCAGCGCATCGACCGGCACGCGCGATCCGGGGAAGACCGCGCGGTTGCCGGTGTGGACCGCCGCCCCCGCCAGCGTCGCGCCGCGCCCCGCGGCCGCGCGCCACACTTCCCCGCGGGCGGGCGCATCCAGCACCGCGATCACCGGATGGCCATGGTCGACCAGCGCGACCGAGATGCACCAGCCGGCGCGCCCGCGGATATAGTCGCGGGTGCCGTCGATCGGATCGACCACCCACACGCGCCCGCGTGCCAGCCGGTCGGGATGGTCGGCAGTTTCCTCCGACAGCCAGCCGGCATCGGGCAGCAGCGCCGACAGCCGCGCATGGAGGAAGCGGTCGACGTCGAGATCGACCTGGCACACCGGGCTGCCCGGCGATTTTTCCCAGCGCGCGAAATCGGTGTGCCAGCGGGCGAACGCCATCTGCGCCGCCTCGCGCGAGACCTGCGCGACCGCATCGTCAAGGCCCGGGCGGTCATCCACCGGCGACGGTCATCCCCTCGACCCGCAGCGTCGGCACGTTGACGCCGTGGCGGAATTCCAGGTCGTTGGCGGGGGTGAGCGCGGCGAACATCGCGGTCAGATTACCTGCGATGGTGAATTCCGCCACCGGGCGCGTGATGACGCCGTTCTCGATCAGGAAACCGGCCGCGCCGCGGCTGTAGTCGCCGGTGACGGGATTGACGCCCTGACCGATCAGCTCGGTGACGTAGACGCCGCTGGTGATATCCGACAGCAGGGTGGCGACCGGCACCTTGCCCGGTTCCATGTAGAGGTTGCTGGTCGACACCCCCGGCGCGCCGGCGATGCCGCGCGCGGCGTGGCCGGTGGGTTCCAGCCCCAGTTGCCGGGCGGAGGCTGAATCGAGCAGCCAGGTTTCCAGCATCCCGTCCGCAACCAGCGCGACCGGCGACACCGGCAGCCCCTCGCCGTCGAACGGGCGCGAGCGCAGGCCGTGCGGGCGGTGTGGATCGTCGCGGATCGTCACGCCCGGCGCGAACACCTGCGTGCCCAGCGCGTCGAGCAGGAAGCTGGTGCGCCGCGCGATCGCCTGGCCGGAGATGGCGGAGGTGAGGTGCCCGATCAGGCTGGCGCCGACGCGCGGATCGAACACTACCGGCATCGGCCCGCTGGCCACGCGTGCGGGGTCGAGCCGCGCCACCGCGCGTTCGCCCCCCAGCCGCCCGATCGCATCGGGGGCGTCGAGATGCGCGCGGTGGCGGGCGGAGTGGAAGCCATAGTCGCGCTGCATCGCGCCGCCCTCGCCCGCGATCACGCTGGCCGACAGGCCGTAGCCGGTGGTGGCATAGGCGCCGGCAAAGCCGTGGCTGGTCGCCAGCGCCCAGACGCTGGACGAGGCGGATGCGCCCGCCCCTTCGCTGTTGGTGACGCCGGGGACGGCGCGCGCGGCGTCCTCGGCCGCCTGTGCCGCATGGCGCAACTCGGCGGGGGTCACATCGCCGCGGTCGGCCAGGTCCAGCGCGGGCGGCGCGCCGTGCATCAGCCGCTCGGCGGGAGCGAGGCCGGCATAGCGATCCTCCGGTGCCTCGCGCGCCATCGCCACCGCGCGATCGACCAGCGCGGCGATCGTGTCGGCGGACAGATCGGAGGTGGAGACGCTGGCCGACCGCTGCCCGACGAACACGCGGAGCCCCAGATCCTCGCTCTCCGACCGGCCGACATCCTCCAGCGCGCCGAGCCGCACCGACACCTCGGTCGAGGCATGGGCGGCGAAGACCGCATCGGCGGCGTCCGCCCCGGCAGCGACGGCACGGCGG
>NZ_LSJO01000357.1:0-1536 GCF_001556735.1 Sphingomonas sp. CCH9-F2
GCGCCGACGATCAGCAGCAGCCGCACCGGCGTCGCCGCCTCTCCGTAGAAGATGATCCCGACCAGCACGGTGCCCAGCGCGCCGATCCCGGTCCACACGGCATAGGCGGTGCCCATCGGGATCGACCGCGCCGCCCATTCCAGCAGCAGCATCGACAGCAGCACCGACGCCAGGAACCCGGCGGTCCAGCCGATATGGCGAAACCCGTCGGCGTTGCGCAGGCAGGTGGTGAACCCCACTTCGAACAGCCCGCCCGCCACCAGCCACACCCATGCCATCACTCGCGTCCCTGCCCCGTGCCGGCGCCCGCCAGCGCGTGCAGCGCCGCGCCGTCGACGCGCTGCACCGTCCATTCGTCCTGCGCCACCGCGCCCTTCGCGCGATAGAATTCGATCGCGGGCAGGTTCCAGTCGAGCACCCACCATTCGAACCGCGCATAGTCGCGCGCCACCGCGATCCGCGCGAGATGCGCGAGCAGCGCGGCCCCCGCCCCCGATCCGCGCGCGGCAGGGGTGACGTACAGGTCGTCCAGCCACATGCCGCGCCGCCCGGTCCAGGTGGAAAAGGTGGTGTAGAAGGTCGCGAAGCCGATCGGCGCGCCGTCGCGCTCGGCGATCACCGCCTCGGCCGCCGGGGTCGGGCCGAACAGCGCGGCGTGCAGCATCGGCACGGTCGCCTGCACCGCATCCGGCTCCCGCTCGAACGCGGCCAGCGCGCGGACGAAATCGAGGATCGCCGGCACGTCGGCGGGGGTGGCGGGGCGGATCGCGGGCGGATCTGCGGGCGCGGTCATGTCATCGGCTCCATTGTTTCGGCGGCGATGTCGCTGCGCCGCGCGCCGTACAGGCAGGCGCCGACGATGATCGCCGCGCCCAGCAGCGTGGCGGTCGCCACCCGTTCCCCGAACACCAGCCAGCCAAGTCCCGCGGCATAGACGAACGACGTATATTCGGTCGTCGCCAGATACCCCGTCTCGCCATGCGCATAGGCCCAGGCGAGCAGGAACAGCGATGCGGTGGCCAGCGCCGCAGCGACCAGGATCTTCGGCCATTCGCCGGCGGCGGGCAGGTGCGCCAGCCACGGCGCGGCGAGCAGCAGGATCAGCGTGACGATCGCCGACTGGACGAACGCGATCTCCCCCGGGCGGGCGACCTGGCTCTGCAACCGCGCGACGATCAGGTTGAAGGCGTAGAGCACTGCCGAGGCCAGGATCGCAATCGCCCCCGCCAGCGCATCCGGCGCCGCGGCGCCGCGCGACTGGCCCGCCAGGATCACGCCGACCCCGGCCAGCGCCGCCAGCGAGGCGACGATCACGCGCCGCCCGACCCGTTCCTTCAGCAACGCCGCGCCCAGCACCAGCGCCAGCAGCGGCGCGATATAGGCGAGCGAGATCGCCTGCGCCATCGGCACCCGCGCCAGCCCCCAGAAGAACAGCAGCGCCATCGCGGTCGTCAGCGCGCCGCGCGCGACATGCAGCCGGAGCGCCCGCGCAGTCGGCCAGCCCCCACCGCCCGCGCCCCATGCCACCGCGCCGAA
>NZ_LSJO01000358.1:0-1194 GCF_001556735.1 Sphingomonas sp. CCH9-F2
GCTGCCAGCATGCCGGATCGCAGCGCCACTACGCCACCCGCGCGGCGCTCCGCCGCGATCAGTCGCATGACTTCGCCTTCCAGTTCAGCGAGCCGGGGATCAAGCGGTTGCTCGCCAAGGCGGCGCAACGCGCTGTCTAAATCCATGTCCATGGTCATTCCTCCGCCGTCCTCACATCCATTACGCACGGCCGGCGAACACCCCTCCAATCTGAAGTGAACGAATGCCACACGCCCCTCGGCGCGACTGCGCACTCTTCCATTGCGTCCAATCGCTCGCAGCTGGCTACGCAGCCGACAATCCACGCGTCCCGCTGTTCAAATTCCTTGGCAACTCTGTTTGCAGGCCGAGCGCGCCACTGAGCGGACGCCGCGGCGTTAGAAATAGAGGAGCCGGGCGACACCGGTCGGCACGGCTCTTCCGCTGTTTACAAATGAATGTGCTATCTCTTGGAAACCCTCGATTGCGGGAGGATCGCGCCGATCGCGCCCGAAGCGGCGAGAACGGCCTGTTCAGCTTCCGAAAACAGTCTCTTGTTTCCTTCTCCGAAATCCGACTATGGCGAGTCGAGTTTTCGGAGAAAGTCTTTGCTCGTCGGCTATGCGCGCGTGTCTACTAGGGACCAATCTCCTGCCCTTCAACTCGACGCACTCAGGCAAGCCGGATGCGAGCGAGTGTTTATGGAGAAGGCGTCCGGTGCGCAGCGCGATCGGCCTGAGCTGAAAGCCGCGCTTGATTACCTTCGTGCCGGCGACACGCTGGTGGTTTGGAAGCTCGATCGGCTCGCGCGCTCCGTCCGGCAGCTCGTGGAGACGGCCGAAGATCTTGCTAAGCGCGAGATCGGCCTTCGTGTACTCACCCAGGCGATCGACACCACCAGCCCCGGCGGGCGGCTTGTGTTCCACGTCTTCGCGGCCGTCGCCGAGTTTGAGCGTGAGTTGATGCTGGAGCGCACCCATGCCGGGCTTGCTCAGGCCAAGGCGCTAGGGCGGCGCGGCGGGCGCAAGCCGGCGATGGGGCCGGCCGAGATCAAGCGCGCCAAGGCGATGCTCGCAGACCCCACCATCACCGTTGAGGAGGTAGCGCAGCAATTGGGCGTGCAGCCGTCGACGCTCTACCGCCACATACCAGGCGGCCGCAGTTCGCTAAGCTCGCTAGCGTAGTGGAGGCCGCCCCGAACGGATGGCCGCGTCT
>NZ_LSJO01000359.1:0-209 GCF_001556735.1 Sphingomonas sp. CCH9-F2
GCGCTACACCCATGCTACACGCCCGCCACCGCTCCGCGCGCCCCAGATGTCGCCCCGCCGCACCCCGGACCCTCCGCTGCGCCAGCCAACCGGGAGGCCCCAGCCTCTGCAGGGGCGATGCGCGTGGGCGAGGCGCCGCACCATCCAACGCCCCGCCCAATACGTCCCCCCAGCGGAGGCTGGGGCCTCCCGTCGCATCACGGAACACC
>NZ_LSJO01000036.1:0-1357 GCF_001556735.1 Sphingomonas sp. CCH9-F2
GGAAATAATCGTGCGCCGTCCCGGTGTTGCGGGGGGTGGATCTTCACCCCCCGCAACACCGGGACGGCGCACGATTATTTCCTGGCGGGCGGCAACGTGCCGGCGTGGCTGGCGGCGATTTCCGTCCTGTCGGCGACGCAATCGGCCGCGACGTTCCTGGGCGGGCCGGATTACGGCTATCACGGCGACCTGACCTATCTGGGCAGCAACCTGGGCGGGTTGCTGGGCGCGATGTTCGTCGCGCATGTGATGATCCCGCGGTTCTACGCGATCCGCGCGACCACCGCCTACGAACTGCTGACGCTGCGGTTCAGCGCCACCGCGACGCGCTGGGCCGGGGGCATGTTCCTGATCGGGCGCGTGTTCGCCGGGGGCGCGCGGGTCTATCTGGCGGCGATCGCGCTGGCGATGGTCATCACCGGCACCGTCGAGGCGCAGGGGATCATGATCGCCGCCGCGCTGCTGATCGTCGCCAGCGTGCTGTTCACCTTCGTCGGCGGGCTGAAGTCGGTGTTGTGGAACGACCTGATCCAGTTCGTCGTGTATCTGGGTTCCGCGATCGCGGTGGTGGTGTTCCTGCGCTCGTCGATCCCGGCGACGACCGGGCAGATCATCGACGGGCTGATCCACACGCCCGAGGGGGTCAACAAGCTGCGGCTGTTCGACCTGTCGACCGACCTGTCGCGGCCGTTCTCGCTGCTGGCGGTCGTGACCGGCGTCACGCTGCTGTACATCGCGAACGCCGGGATGGACCAGGACACGACCCAGCGGCTGCTGGCGTGCAAGGACGCCAGGACCGGCGCGCGCGGCCTGTACCTGTCGGTTCTGGCGACGGTGCCGGTGGTGGGGATGTTCATCCTGATCGGGCTGCTGCTGTATGTTTTCTACGACCGCCCCGACTTGATGGGCGGGACCACCGCGGCGGCGGGGCGCAGTTTCGGCGGCGAGAAGATCAGCATCTTCATGCACTATATCCTGACCCAGCTGCCCGGCGGGCTGCGCGGGCTGGTGACGATCGGCATCTGCGCGGCGGCGGTGGCGACCACCAATTCGGCGCTGAACGCCATGTCCTCGGTGCTGGTGCAGGATTTCTATCGCCCGTGGCGCGAACGGCGCGGGGCCCCGGCGGCGGAGCGTCATTACGTGCAGGCGGGGCGCGCGGGCATGGGGGTGATCGGCGTCGCGATGTTCGCGATGGCGGTCGCATCCTTCTACTGGCAGCGGTATAGCGAGATGGGGCTGCTGGAGTTCGCGTTGCAGGTGATGGTGTTCACCTATGCCGGGCTGCTGGGCGTGTATTTCACCGCGCTGTTCACCGCGCGGGGGACGACCGCAAAGCCCGCGATCAGCGCGGCGA
>NZ_LSJO01000360.1:0-1509 GCF_001556735.1 Sphingomonas sp. CCH9-F2
AGACCCCATGACTGCCAGAGCCTCGGAGGCTCGAATCTGAGATGCTGATGATGGATTTGTCAGCAGCGGAGACGAGTCATGACGGAGACGGTGAAATACGTTGGTCTGGACGTTCATAAGGAAACCATTGCGGTCGCGGTTGCCGATGGGGAACGCGGAGGCGAGGTGCGTTTCGTCGGCACGGTCGCCAACGAGGACGATGCGATCAGGAAGCTGGTCAAGCGGCTGACTGGACCGGGCGTGACGTTGAACGTCTGCTACGAAGCTGGTCCCTGCGGGTATGGCTTGCATCGGCTGCTGACGAAGCTGGGACAGAATTGCATCGTCATCGCCCCCTCGATGATGCCGCGGCGCCCGGGTGACCATGTAAAGACGGACCGGCGTGACGCGATGACCCTGGCGCGGCTGCTACGCGCTGGCGAACTCACCGCAATCTGGATACCGGACGAGGCGCACGAGGCGGTACGCGATCTCATCCGCGCGCGACGCAGCGCGCAAGATGATGCCATCGGAGCCAAGCAGACAGTGCGCAGCTTCCTGTTGCGTCATGATCGTCGTTTCGGCGGCAAGGCGGCCTGGACGAAAATGTACTGGCGGTGGTTGTCCGAGCAGCGGTTCGATTTTCCCCACCAACAGCTGGCATTCGAGGAAATGCAGAAGCGGGTGCTGGAGGCGCAGGCACGGGTTGGGCGCTTAGAAGCGGCGCTGACTGAAGCGGTGGACGCATGGTGTTTTGCGCCGCTGGTCCGCAATCTACAGGTCCTGCGCGGTATCAGGCTGGTCAGCGCTGCGACGCTGGTCGCTGAAGTAGGCGATCTCACCCGCTTCGACAATCCCAAGCAACTGATGGCGTATGTCGGCTTGGTGCCGTCCGAGCACTCCAGCGGCGCTCGGACCAAACGGGGCCGGATCACCCGCGCGGGCAACGCGCAGGCACGAACCATGCTGATTGAGGCGGGCTGGTCGTATCGACTGCCCGCTCGCGAGAAACGACGCTACCGTGAGCGGGTCATCGACTTGTCCGAGGACATCCAGGCGATCGGGTGGAAAGCGCAGGTTCGCCTGTGCCAGCGCTACCGTCGCCTGGCGGCCACGGGCAAGCCTCAGCCCAAGGTGACCACCGCGATCGCGCGTGAACTGGTCGGCTATGCCTGGGACATCGCCCGTCGGGTGTCGCCGGCGATAGCCGGCTGATCCACCCACGACATTAACGAGAGGAGGCGCCAGCGCACCAACTGCATAGCCTTGGCCGGCGTGCCGCGGGCACCCGACTGTGATGGGCAATCCACGGTGTACGGTGGGGCAGGTTCGTCCGACGCCCGAACTTAGACGGAGGATAGGCCCAGCGACGGATACGGGTAGTGCGGTAATCAACCCGCGGATGAGAGCATGATCAATCGTCGTCGATCAGGCGCCCGCGGCACACCCGCCAAGGTCAATGCGACCGCTGGTCTCGAGGCCAGCGAAGGAGTAAACTCGGCCAGCGTCTCGGATGGCAGTCATGAGAGC
>NZ_LSJO01000361.1:0-5396 GCF_001556735.1 Sphingomonas sp. CCH9-F2
GCCCAGACCAGCGGCCAGCGCATCGGCGAGACGCTGCTGCCCAGCAGCCGGCCGAGCATCGACGCCTTGATGAACGAGGTGAGCAGCAGCACCAGCATCAGCGCGACCGGCGCACCCGCGGCCTGCACCGTCACGCCATAGCCCGCCGCACGCAGCGCCAGGATCAGCGCGAACGACAGCGCGATCTGCAACGCCAGCATCGACATCGACACCAGAAGGTTGCGGTGCCGCGCCATATAGACCAGCGCCGATTCGGATACCGCGCCGGTCGAGGCGAAGACTTCCGCGAACAGCAGGAACACCATCGCCGCCGCGCCGCTGACGAACTGCGGGCCAATCGTCGCCATCACCCCCTCTCGCGGGATCGAGGCAGTGATCGCCAGCGCCAGTTGCGCGGCGATGATCCAGAACGCCACCTGCCGCACCTGCCGCGCGATCGCCCCCAGATCGCCGCGCGCCAAGCTCTGCGTCACGACCGGGCCCAGGATCGGGTCGAAGCTGGTCTTCAGCTTCTGCGGCAGGCTGGCGACCTGTTGCGCCATGTAATAGATGCCGACCACGCTGGGCGGGAACAACGTGCCCAGGATCAGCCGGTCAACGTTGCGGCTGCCCCATTCCAGCGCGTCGGCGCCTGCCAGCGGGGTGTTCGCGCGCGTCATCTGCCACAATTGCCCGACATGCGGCGACCAGCCGTGCGGCACGCCATAGCTGCGGATCAGCGGCACGATACTGGCTGTCAGCGCGGCAACCATGCTGGCAACGTACGCCAGCACCAGCCCGTCCTTGTGCGTGAAGAACGAGAAGACGAACGCGAAGATCGACAGCGTCCACGGCTCGATCACCGCGCGCGCGGTGACGCTGGCCTTCACATCGTGGCGATAGGCGAGCGCGGCGAGGCTGACGTCGGACAGCGCCGGGGCCAGGATGATGAGCGGGAAGAACCGGTCCAGCCCGCCGATCGCCGAATTGGGGTACATCGCGTCGGGAAAGGCGAACAGCACCAGGCTGGCGAGCAGGCTGGCAATCGTGGCGAGCGCAAGCGCGTCGAAGACGACGTGATTGTGCGGGCGCTGCGTGGAGGACAGCGCCTGCGCCAGCCCGCGCTTCAGCCCGAGCGTGGCGAGCAGCGCCGCGAATTCGACCACGACGACCGCGATCGCGAACCGCCCGACCAGTTCCGCGCCATACATATGGCCCGCGATGAACAGGAACGGGATGCGCGCGCCCAGCCGCAGGACGAAGCCCGCGACGTTGGTGCGCCCCCCCTTGGCAAGCGCGGCGATATCCTCGCTCTGGTCGGTGGCGGTCATGCCGAGCAGCGCCCCACCACCGTTCGCTTCGAGCAGGGTTCGAGCACCGTCGAGAACCCGTCCGTCGAGAAGGTGCGGCGCCGGGCCACCTCTCGACACGCCGTCTCGGCTTCGCTCGACGGCTGCTCGAGGCGAACGGCATTGTGGGTGGGGCGCGGCGCGGCAAAGCCGCCCTTCGACTGCCTGCAAGGCAGGCGGTCAGGACGGGTCCGGACGGGCAGTGCCCGCCGGCCGCGCTTGCTTGAGTCAGCGGGCTGCAGCCCGCTGCCAAGCTGCGCGGTCAATGCGCCTCTCCCCAGCTCTTCCCGACGCCGATCTCCACGCCCAGCGGCACGTCCAGCACCACCGCCGGTTCGGCGGCGCCCGCCATCACCCGCGCGATCACCGCGCGCGCCGCATCCACGTCGCGCTCGGGCAATTCGAACACCAGTTCGTCATGGACCTGGAGCAGCATCCGCACGTCGGCCAGCCCGGCCTCGGCCAGCGCCGGTTCCATGCGCAGCATCGCGCGCTTGATGATGTCGGCGCTGGTGCCCTGGATCGGCGCGTTGATCGCGGCGCGCTCGGCGCCCTGACGTTCGTGCTGCACCTTGCTGCGGATGCGCGGGAAATGCGTCTTCCGCCCGAACAGCGTGGTGGTGTAGCCGCGCTCGCGCACCTGGGTCAGCGTTTCGGCGATGTAGCGGTTGATGCCGGGGAAGCGATCGAAATAGCGGTCGATCATCGACTGCGCCTCGTCCGCCGAGATATCGAGCCGCCCCGCCAGCCCCCAGCGGCTGATGCCGTAGAGGATCGCGAAGTTGATCGTCTTGGCGCTGGCGCGGGTGTCGCGCGTCACCTCGCCGAACAATTCCTGCGCGGTCAGGCTGTGGATGTCGTCGCCCCGCGCGAACGCTTCCTTCAGCTGCGGCACGTCGGCCATGTGCGCGGCCAGCCGCAGCTCGATCTGCGAATAGTCGGCCGCCAGGATGACGTTGCCCGGTTCGGCGACGAAGGCATCGCGGATCTGCCGCCCCACCTCGGTACGGATCGGGATGTTCTGAAGATTAGGGTCGGTCGACGACAGTCGCCCGGTCTGCGCGCCGGTCAGCGAATAGCTGGTGTGGACGCGCCCGGTGGCGGGGTTGATCTGTTCCTGCAACGCATCGGTATAGGTGTTCTTCAGCTTGGTCAGCTGGCGCCATTCCAGCACCTTGGTCGCAATCGCGGCGCCCGGAGAATCCTTGTCGACCGACAGCCGCTCCAGCTCGGTCACGTCGGTGGAATAGACCCCGCTCTTGCCCTTGCGCCCGCCCTTCAGCCCCATCCGCTCGAACAGGACGTCGCCCAGTTGCTTGGGGCTGCCGATCGTGAACGGCCCGCCGGCAAGGTCGTGGACGACCATCTCCAGCGTCGCGATCTGCGCGGAAAAGTCGCCGGACAGCTGTGCCAGCCGCTCGCGGTCGACCTTGACCCCGCGCTGCTCCATCCGCGCGACCACCGCGACCAGCGGGCGGTCGACCATCTGGTAGACGCGCGTCGCGCTTTCCACCGGCAGGCGCGGCCCGAACCGCCGCCACAGCCGCAGCGTGACGTCGGCATCCTCCGCGGCGTAGCGGGTCGCGGCCTTCAGGTCTACTTCGTGGAAACCCAGTGCCTTCTTGCCGGTGCCGACGACATCCTTGTACGCGATGCAGCTGTGCGACAGATGCGTCGCGGCGAGTTCGTCCATGCCATGGCCGTGCAGCCCGGCGTCGAGCGCGAAGCTCATCACGATCGTGTCGTCATAAGGCGCCAGCACGACGCCCCCGCTCGCGGCATAGGCGCGCGCCAGCACGATCATATCGTATTTGAGGTTGTGCCCGATCTTGAGGACGCTGGCGTCCTCCAGCAGCGGCTTCAGCTTCGCCAGCGCGACCGCGGCGTCGAGCTGCACCGGCTTTTCGGCGAACATGTCGGTGCCGCCATGCGCCAGCGGCACGTAACAGGCCAGATTGGGGTGGAGCGCGAGCGAGATGCCGACCAGCTCGGCGGCCATCGGATCCTTGCCGGTCGTCTCGGTATCGATCGCCACCCAGCCCTGGTGCCGCGCGACCGCGATCCAGCGGTCCAGCGCGCCTTCGTCCACCACGGTTTCGTAGCCGTCGTGGTTGCACGGCGGGTCCTGCTCAGGCGGCACGCCGGCCGGCTCGGCGACCGGCGCGTCGGCGACCTGGCCCAACCGCGACAGCAGGGTGCGGAACCCGTGATGCTCCAGGAAGGCGCGCAGCGGCGCATCGGGAATCCCCTGCAGCGCCAGTTCGTCGAGCGGCTGCGGCAGCGGCGCGTCGCATTTCAGCGTCACCAGCACCTTCGACAGCCGGGCATTGTCGGCATGGTCGATCAGATTGTCGCGCAGCTTGCCCTTCTTCATGTCCGGCGCGGCAGCGAGCACCGCTTCCAGATCGCCATGTTCGGCGATCAGCTTCGCGGCGGTCTTGGGGCCGACACCCGGGACACCGGGGACGTTGTCGACGCTGTCCCCCATCAGCGCCAGCACGTCGCCCAGCTTCTCCGGGCCGACGCCGAACTTCTCGACCACATAATCGGGGCCGAGCGTGCGGTTGTTCATCGTGTCGAGCATGTCGACCGAGGGATCGGTCATCAGCTGCATCAGATCCTTGTCGGAGCTGACGATCGTCACCTGCCACCCTTCCGCCAGCGCGGCCTGGGTGTAGCAGGCGATGATGTCGTCCGCCTCGAGCCCCTCGGTCTCGATGCACGGCAGTGAGAAGGCGCGGGTGGCATCGCGGATCATCGGGAATTGCGGGACCAGATCCTCCGGCGGGGGCGGGCGATGCGCCTTGTACTGGTCGTACAAATCGTTGCGGAACGTCTTGCTCGACTTGTCGAGCACCACCGCCATGTGCGTCGGGCCATCCGCCTTGTGGAGCTGGTCGGCCAGTTTCCACAGCATCGCGGTATAGCCATAGACCGCGCCGACCGGCTCGCCATGCTTGTTGGTGAGGGGGGGCAGACGGTGATAGGCACGGAAGATGTAGCCCGATCCGTCGACGAGGTAGAGGTGCGGCATGGCCCTGCCCTAAAGCGATTCGCGCGCGGGCGAAACCGCCAAGCTATTCGACGCTTTCGTCCACCTCCGCCGCCCCGCGCCGCGGCTGCGCGCCGGTCAGCGCGGCGCACACGTCCTGGATCAGTTTCTGCCGGTCGCGCATCGGCGCGGTCGTGTCGCCGATCATCACCGCGATGGCATAGCGCCGGCCATCGGGCGCGGTCAGCAGCCCGACGTCGTTGAACCCGGCGTTGCGGCGACCCAGTTCCTGCCCCGTCCCGGTCTTGTGCGCCAGCTGCCACCCGGCGGGCGTCGCCGCGCGCAGCCGGGCATGTCCGGTGCGCGAGGCGGCCATCGTGTCGAGCAGGATGCGCGTCGAGGTTTCGGTCAGCAACTCGCCGCGCGCCAGCCGCGCCAGCGCGGCGGTGATGCCGTTGGGCGACGCCCCGTCGGGCGGATTGTCGATATAGCGCTGCATCGCCGCCTGCCGCACCGCCGGCGCCAGCCGGGCGCGTGCCGCCTCGAACCCGCGGCCCAGCGCCATCGACTGTTTCCACGTCAGCCCGGCGGTGCCGCTTTGCAGCAGGCGTTCACCGGGTCCGAAGCGGATGCCGGTCAGTTCCTTCGACGCCAGGAAACGCCGCACCGCCGCCGGGCCGCCGACATAGGTCAGCAGCCGATCGTTGGCGGTATTGTCGCTCTGCGTCAGGGCGCGCGTCAGCAGCCCGGACAACGTGGTGCGATACCCCTCACCCTTCACCAGCGCGGCGATCGGCTGGTGGAACAGGGTCAGGTCGTCGCGCGTGACCAGCACCGGCTCGTCCAGCTTCAGCCGCCCGGCGTCGCGCTGCGCCAGCACCGTCATCGCGACCCACAATTTGCTGACACTCTGCTGCGGCAGCGACAGGTCGCCGCCCTGCCCCACCACCCAGCCTTCGTCGACCGAGCGGATCACCGCCCCCGCCTTTCCGGGGAAGGCGCGGATCAGCTCGCTGACGCGCCCCTGCAACGCGCGCGGCGGCAGCGACGGGCGGGTCTGCACCGGCGGCGGGGGT
>NZ_LSJO01000362.1:0-6343 GCF_001556735.1 Sphingomonas sp. CCH9-F2
ACAAAGCCGTGTCAGCGATCGTATGACATCACGGATGGCCGGCTTTCCATTTTACCGGAATACGCAAGTAGGTGACACCGTTCGCCTCCGCCTGATCGAAATGGCCCGCGCGGATGTTGACCTGGATCGAGGGCAGCAGGAGCTTGGGCACGGATAGCCCGGCGTCACGCTGCTCGCGCATGGCGACGAAGTCGTCCTCATTCACACCGTCATGGACGTGGACGCTCGACCGTCGCTGCTCGCCCACCGTCGTCTCCCAGCGATAGTCGTCGCGACCCGGTGCCTTGTAGTCGTGGCAGAGGAACAGTCGCGTCTCGTCGGGCAGCGCCAATAGCCGGCGGATCGAGCGATAGAGCGTCCGCGCATCCCCGCCCGGGAAGTCGGCGCGGGCGGTGCCATAGTCGGGCATGAACAGCGTATCCCCGACGAACGCCGCATCGCCGATCAGATAGGTCACGTCGGCCGGGGTGTGGCCGGGGACATGCAGCACCTCGACCGCCAGCGCCCCGATCGCGAACTGGTCGCCATTCTCGAACAGGCGGTCGAAGTCCGAGCCGTCCGTTTTCAGATCATCCATCGCGAACACGGGGCGGAAGATTTTCTGCACGTCGCGGATATGCGCGCCGATCCCGATCCATGCGCCTGTATGCGCCTTGATGAAGGGTGCGGCCGACAGATGATCGGCATGAGCGTGCGTCTCCAGCACCATCGCGATCCGCCAGTCCTGCTCGCGGGCGAAGGCGACGATCCGCTCGGCCGAGCGCGTGTCGGCGACGCCGCTCGCCATGTCGAAGTCGAGGACTGGATCGATCACCGCCGCAGTCCGTGTCGCGGGATCGCCGACGAGGTAGCTAATCGTATTGGTCGGCTCGTCGAAAAACGCCTCGATGAGGGGCTGAGTCATGATTTTCTCCGTTAGCGCTTGCTAATATATTAGCTGGTGCTACATAAGCAACACCTAATGGAGTGGCGATGATGCTCAAACCGCCGATGGACCTGGCGACATTCGAGGCGAAGGCCGGGCAGGTCGCCGACACGCTGAAGGCGATCGGCAATGCTCGCCGGCTGATGCTGCTGTGCAAGCTGGTCGAGCATGGCGAGATGACGGTCGGCGATCTGGCCCGTGATGTCGGCTTGTCGCAGTCGGCCTGCTCGCAGCACCTGGCCAGGATGCGCGACGAGGGTCTCGTCACCTACCGGCGGGAGAGCCAGACGCTCTGGTACGCCATCGCGGATGCCCGCGTCGAAACGCTGCTCGGCACTCTCTACCAGCTCTACTGCAAGGATTGATGCGATGACGCTCGCGACCCTTTCTCCCGACGATACCCGTGCCGCGATCGATGCCGGTGCGCGCCTGATCGACATTCGCGGTGCCGACGAGCATGCGCGCGAACGCATTCCCGGCGCGATGAACGTGCCGCTCGACCGGATCGGCGATCTCCCGCGCGACGATCGTCCGGTCGTCTTTCACTGCAAGTCCGGGATGCGCACCGCCGCCAATGCGGCGCAGCTCGGCGCGGCAGCGGGTGGCGCGCCGGCCTATATCCTGGGCGGCGGCATCGATGCGTGGCGGCAGGCAGGACAGCCCACCGTCGCCGATCGGTCGCAGCCGTTGGAAATCATGCGGCAGGTGCAGATTACCGCCGGTGGGCTGGTGCTGATCGGCGTTCTGCTCGGCACGTTCGTCGCTCCCGGCTTCTTCGGGCTGTCGGCGTTCGTCGGGGCGGGGCTGATGTTCGCGGGCGTGACGGGGTGGTGCGGCATGGCCAACCTGCTGCGCGTCATGCCCTGGAACCGGCGCGCGACAGCCTGAGGCGATCGTGGACACCGCTGCCACCCTTGCCGCGCTTGCATCGGGCGGCGTGATTGGCCTGATCCTCGGCCTTGTCGGCGGAGGCGGGTCGATCCTCGCCGTGCCACTCCTGATCTATGTTGTCGGCGTCGGATCACCGCACGCTGCGATCGGGACGGCCGCTGTCGCCGTCACCGTCAATGCGCTTGCCAGCCTGGTCGGCCATGCGCGAGCGGGCCGCGTGAAATGGCGGTGCGCCAGTGTCTTCGCCGTCTCCGGAATGATCGGCGCGGCGCTGGGGGCGGAGTTGGGCAAGGCGTTCGACGGCAAGCGACTGCTTGTCCTGTTCGGGCTTCTGATGATTGGCGTCGGTTTGTCGATGTTGCGCAAGCGCCGCACGGCGGAAGCGCCGGACGTGCGACTGACCCGCGATAGCGCCTCGACGCTGCTGCCGCGCTTGGTTCCGATCGGGCTGGGCGTCGGGCTTGCCGCCGGCTTCTTCGGGATCGGGGGCGGCTTCCTGATCGTGCCGGGGCTGATCCTCGCGACCGCGATGCCGCTGCCCTTCGCGATCGGCACGTCGCTGGTCGTCGTCAGCGCGCTGGGGTTGACCACCGCCTTGTCCTACGCCCTGTCGGGGCTGGTCGACTGGAGCGTGACCGCGATGCTGGTCGTGGGCGGCGTCGCTGGAACGATCGGCGGTATTGCATTGGGCAAGGTTCTCGGCACCCGTAAGGGGCTGCTCGAACGTGGCTTTGCCGCCGTCGTGATTGCGGTAGGAACCTACGTTACGGCATCGTCGCTCTGAACCTGAGCAGCTTCAGCCGACTGCTATCGGCGCCCTCGCGCCAACAGCTTTTCACCATCGGGCCTGATCTCGCCCTTCGGCGTGACGTGTCGGTAGAGTGTTTGGCGCGTCACGCCGAGTTCGGCGCATAGCTCCGCGACCTTGGTTTCCGGTTTGCCCATCGCGGCCTGGGCGAGACGCAGTTTGGCCGGCGTCATCTTGAACGGACGCCCGCCGTGCCGACCGCGTGCCCGAGCGGACTCCAGACCGGCGCGCGTGCGCTCGACGATCAGTTCTCGCTCGAACTCGGCGAGGCCGGCGAAAATCGCGAAGATCAGCCGACCGTTGGCGGTGGTTGTGTCAATCGACGCGCCTTCGCCCGCCAGCACCTTCAACCCGATGCCACGCTTCGTCAGATCACCAACCGTATTGACGAGGTGGCGCAAATCGCGGCCGAGCCGATCGAGTTTCCAGATGACCAGCGTGTCGTCGCGGCGCAGCGCCTTCAGGCAGGCGTCCAGTCCCGGTCGCTTGTCGAGCCGGCCCGATGCGGCATCCTCATAGATATGCTCGGGATCGACGCCGGCCGCGACCAGCGCGTCGTGCTGCAGGTCGTGGACCTGGCTGCCGTCCGCCTTGGACACCCGCGCGTAACCGATCTGCGTTGTCACATATACGTCCGTTCACGTGACGGAGCGGCATTGCCCGTCGATCAATCGCGATAATGTCACATAACCCGTCTTCTGGTCTATGCTCCATGAACGGGTACGCTTTCCTGTTTCGTGACGAACAGGAAGCCGATGCCGACCAAGACCATCCTGTCGCCCGCGCAGCGTGCTGTGATCTTCGACCCGCCTGCCGATCGCGCGACGATCGAACGGCTCTATACGCTCGGTCCCGACGATCTGGCACAGGTGGCGCGACGTCGGCGCGGGGCGAACCGGCTCGGCTATGCGGTGCAGCTTTGCTACCTGCGTCATCCCGGTCGCAGGCTACTGACGGGGGATGCGGTGCCCGCCGCCATGCTCGCGCTGCTCGCCGATCAGATCGGGTGCGTAGCCGACGACTTCACCGGCTATGCCACGCGCCCCACGACATTGCGCGAACACCGGGCCGAGATCGAAGCTCTGCTCGGTCTGCGCGCCTTCGCGCGGGTGGATGTACGGGCGATGCTGGCGCTGGGATCGGAGATTGCCGCTTCGACTGATAGAGGTGAGACGATCGTCACAGGCATGGTCGATCGCTTGCGGGCGGACCGGATCGTACTGCCGGCGACATCGACGCTGGAACGGCTCGCCCTCATCGTGCGGACACGGGCGCGCAAGGCGGCCCATTCCAATCTGATCCGCGACTGTTCGACCGAACAGGAAGCCGCACTCGAACACATGATCGCCTCCGACGATGATGGGCGCACCCGGCTAGGATGGATACGCGAATGGCCGGAAGCACCATCGGCCGCGAACCTGAAGGGAATCGTCGAACGGCTCGACACCGTGCGCGGCATCGGGATCGCGGCTGATCGAGCACGACGTATCCATGCTGCTCGCTATGCCGTCATTGCGCGGACCGCCGGCATCGTCACCGCCCAGCACCTGCGGCGTCTCGAACGTCCGCGCCGGCTCGCCATGCTCGTAGCTTCCGTGATCGAGATGGAAGCGACGTTGACCGACGCCGCGCTGGTCATGGTGGAGAAGATGGTGGGCGCGCTGTTCCGCCGTGCCGACCGCACCCGCTCCGATCGGCTGCTCGGCCAGGCACGGATGCTGAAGGACACCGCGCGTTTCCATGCCCGGCTCGGTCGCCTGCTGGTAGATGCTCGTGCGAGCGGGCGCGATGCCTTCCGCGCGATCGACGCGAAGATGGGCTGGGATCAGCTCGAACGCAGCATCCGCTTTGCCGAGGATCTGACGCGCTCGGCCGATGACGGGCTGGAAGAAGTGGTCGAACGCTATCCCGCCGTGCGGCGTTTCGCCCCGACGTTTCTCGCCGCTTTCACCTTCCGCACCGCGCGGTTGGCTGATCCGCTGCTCGGCGCGATCGAGGTGCTGCGCACGATGTACCGCGACGGTCGATCGGTCCTGCCGAAGCGAGTGCCGACCAGCTTCATCAAGCCGCGCTGGCGCAAGGTCGTGCAGCCGGCGGAAGGGACGATAGACCGGCGCGCCTATGAGATCGCAGTGATCGCCCACCTGCGCGAGCGGCTCGGCTCGGGCAGCATCTGGGTGGACGGCAGCCGCGCCTATCGCACGCTCGACGACTATCAGCTGCCCATGCCCGCCTTCGAAGCGATGCGCGCGAGCGGCGATCTGCGCCTGGTTGTGCCGACCGACTTTTCCAAATGGTACGAGGAACGCCGCACCCTGTTGGCCCGGCGCATGACGGAGGTGGAGCGCGCAGCCGCAGCGGGCGAGCTGGTCGATGTGACGATCGAACGCGGGCAGTTGCTCATATCGTCGATCCGGCGATCCCCGTCCGACGATGCCGATGCGCTAAAGGCCCGGCTCTACGCGATGCTGCCGCGCGTCCGAATCACCGATCTGCTGGTCGAGGTCGCCGCATGGTCGGGATTCGCCGACCGTTTCGTCCATGCGCGCAGCGGCGCCCCCGCCTCCGACCAGTCCGCGCTGATGGGTGCGATCCTCGCCGATGCGACCAACCTCGGCCTGGGCCGCATGGCCGAAAGCTCGCGCGGGCTGACGTTGTCTCGCCTGCGCTGGACGGCGGAATGGCATGTGCGCGACGAAACCTATCTGTCGGCGCTGGCGGCGATCGTCGATTGCCATACCGCGCATCCGCTCGCGGCGGTCTGGGGACCGGGCGATACATCGTCGTCGGACGGGCAGTTCTTTCGTGCCGGTGGTCAGGGCGAGGCCCGCGCCGATCACAACGCCCGCTATGGCACCGAACCAGGCGTGCTGTTCTACACCCACGTCACCGACCGCTTCACGCCGTTCCACACCAAGGTCATCGCCGCCAATGCCGGCGAGGCCGCGCATGTCCTCGACGGCCTGCTCGACCATGAAAGCGAGCTGGTCATCCGCGAACATGCGACCGATACCGCCGGCGCGGTCGATCATGTCTTCGGCCTGTGCCATCTGCTCGGCTTCCGCTTCGCGCCCCGCATCCGCGACCTCAACGAGCGCCGGCTCTACAGCCTGTCGCCGCTCGACTCGTGGCCGACGCTGCGCCCGCTCGTCGCCGGTCCGGTCAAGATCCGCGCGATCGAGGAGAACTGGGACGAAACCCTGCGCCTTGCCGCCTCGATCCGCGCCGGCACGGTGAGCGCCTCGGTCATGCTCCGCAAGCTGGCGGGCTTCCCGCGTCAGAACTCGGTCGCCCGCGCGCTGCGGGAGATAGGTCGGATCGAACGCACCCTGTTCATGCTCGACTGGTTCGATGATCCCGACCAGCGTCGTCGCACCGGCAGCATTCTCAACAAGGGCGAGGCCCGCAACGCGCTCGCCCGCGCCATCTTCTTCAACCGCCTCGGCGAACTGCGCGACCGCACCTTCGAGAACCAGCGCCATCGCGCCTCCGGCCTGACCCTCGTCACCGCGGCCATGACGCTCTGGAACACCGTCTATCTCGACCGAGCTGTCCGTCATCTGCGCGGCAGCGGCGTCGACGTGCCCGACGAGCTGCTCGCCCACGTCGCCCCTCTGGGCTGGGAGCATATCGGCCTCACCGGCGACTATCTCTGGGGCGAGATCGACAAACCTCGCGAGCGGTTCAGGCCGCTGCGCCTCCACCAGCAAAGCCGGGAC
>NZ_LSJO01000363.1:0-3936 GCF_001556735.1 Sphingomonas sp. CCH9-F2
CTATTCGTCGGCGGTGCGCAACCCGTTCCTGCGCGCGCTGGAGGCGCGGTCGGAGCGGCAGATCGCCTTTTCCACGCAGGAGGCGGGGGATCATGTCTTCCAGCTGGACGTGGGCGTGAAGGGTAAGAATTTCTGGGTGACGCGCAACGACCTGCTGCGCGCGCGCCAGTGGTTCGGCGAGGGCTTCACCGACGCGCTGAAGACTCCCGACAATACGCTGGTGTTCGTGTCGCCGGGCGAGAAGGCGGAAATCCGCAAGGATCAGGCCGATTGCATGGGCTGCCTCAGCCAGTGCCTGTTCTCCAGCTGGGCGGATACCGAGACCAATTCGACCGGGCGGCTGGCCGATCCGCGCAGCTTCTGCATCCAGAAGACGTTGCAGGAGATCGCGCACGGCGCCGATACCGACCAGAACCTGATGTTCGCGGGTCATGCGGCGTATAACTTCAAGCGCGATCCCTTCTATTCCAACGGCTTCGTGCCCACGGTGAAGCAGCTGGTCGATCGTATCCTGACCGGCGATTGATGCTGGACGCCACGCTGGCGCGCGTCGCGGCGGCGATGGCGCAGGCTGGTGCGCGCGACCATTGGTGGATCATCGGCAGCGCGGCGGTCGTGCTGCATGGCGTCGATACGTCGGTGGCGGATGTCGACCTGCTGCTGTCGCCGGCCGATGCCGAACGGTTGCTGGCGGCGTGGCCGGGCGCGGTCGCGACCGGTACGGCGAGTGAGCGGTTCCGGTCCCACCCTTATGCACGGCTCGACGGTGCGCCGTTGCCGGTGGAGATCATGGCCGGGTTGGAGGTGTGCGTCGACGGTATGTGGAAGGCGGTCCGCCCGGTGACGCGCGCGGCGCGGGGCGAGGTGTTCGTGCCGGGGCGTGCGGAGTTGGTGGATATCCTGCGGATGTTCGGGCGTGAAAAGGACCTGCGGCGCGCGGCGGCGTTGGTCCGTTAGGGTTCACGCGAAGACGCGAAGAAGTGGGTTCACGCGGAGGCGCGGAGGCCCGGAGACGGGGAGGGGTCGGGTTGCGAGCCGGAGCGTCCGCTCGCTTTCAAGCATGGGTAGTTTTGACCGCTTCGGCGGCCAGGGGTGATCGCTCTTTGCGTCTTAGCGGCTTCGCGTGCACGCTAGCGACAGGACAGCGACGGGCGGGCGGCGTGCCACGTTGCCCGGCACGTGGTCATCCGGCGCGTGACCGGGACGAACAGCGGCGGGCGGCGCGGATAATCGCAGCGCAGGGTGAGCGAGCGACCGGCGCGATAGACGCCATCGACCCTCCAGGTCTGCACCAGCTTCCCGTTCCTGCGTCGTGACGTGTCGGGGGCGAGAACTGCATTGTCGGTGACCGGGCCGTCGAAGAGGGCAAAGCCGCTCAGCGAGGTGCCGGCGTGAGCGGAAGGGCAGGCTGCGGCTGCGGCGGAGGCCATCAACAGCATGGCGATCATGGCTCTTTCCCAGCAAATGCAAACGGCGCGCCGCCATCGCAGGCGACGCGCCGTCACGTTAGCGGGGTAGCGGTGGTCAGTCGATGACGGTGCCGGCTACGGCACCCGCAGCGCCGCCGACGGCCGCGCCCTTCTCCACGCTGCCGCCGGTCGCTGCCGCAACACCCGCACCGCCGGCGCCGCCGATCGCGGCACCGCGTAGCGTCGAACAGGCCGACATCGACGCGGCCGACGCGACCAGCAAAGCGGAGATGGCAATCTTCTTCATGGCGGGGTTCCTTTCGGGGTGGGTGACCCCGGTCAAAAGGACGGCGCGGCGATGGGTTCCGGCGGGAAACTTTTCGTCACATGTCCGCGTGTTAGGGCCTCGCCCTAGACCCAGCCTTCCAGCACTTGGTCGGGCGGGCGGTGGCCATCGGCCCACATGCGGATGTTGGCGACGACGCGCTCGCCGCTGGCGACGCGGCCTTCGTAGGTGGCCGATCCCATGTGCGGGGTCATTACCACGTTGGGCAGCGCCAGCAGTCGCGGGTCGATGCGCGGTTCGTGATGCCACACGTCCAGCCCCGCACCCGCCAGTCGCCCGCCCTCCAGCGCCGCGACCAGCGCATCCTCGTCCAGGATGCCGCCGCGGCTGGCGTTGATGACGAAGACGTGCGGGCGCAGCAGCGCGATGCGGCGCGCGTCGATCAAGTCGCGACTGTCGGCGTTGAGCGGGGTGTGCAGCGTCAATATGTCGATCGCGCCCAGCATCTCGTCCAGGTTGGGGTGCCATTGCGCCCCCAGCTCGGCCTCCACCACCTTGGGCAGGCGGTGGCGGTTGTGATAGTGGATCGACAGGCCGAAGGCGCGCGCGCGGCGCGCCACTGCCTGGCCGATGCGGCCCATGCCGACGATCCCCAGCGCCTTGCCGCCGATGCGATAGCCCAGCATCCCGCCAGGGCTCCACCCGCTCCACTGGCCGGAGCGGACCAGCTTTTCCCCCTCCGCCAGCCGGCGCGGGACGGACACGATCAGCGCCATCGTCAGGTCGGCGGTATCCTCGGTCAGGACGCCGGGGGTGTTGGTGACGATGATCCCGCGCGCGCGCGCCGCGTTCAGATCAATATGGTTCACGCCCGCGCCGAAATTGGCAATCAGCCGCAGCCGTTCGCCCGCACCCGCGATCAGCGCAGCGTCGATCGTGTCGGTGACCGCGGGGACCAGCACGTCGCAGGTCGCCATCGCGCGCGCCAGTTCGTCGCGCGTCATCGGGCGATCGCCGCGGTTGTTGGTGGTGTCGAACAATTCCTCCAGCCGCCGCATGACGACATCGGGCAGTTCGCGCGTGACGATCACCGTGGGATGGGCGGAGCGTCGCGTGTCGGCCATGCCAGCGGATTGGCCCAGCCGGCGGGGCGCGTCAACGGTTGATGCGGGCGCGGTCCGGGCGCTACAGGCGGGGGATGACCAGGGGTATCGGGTAATGCGTGCGGGCATGTGGATGGTCGCGGCGGCCGTGGCGGCGACGACACCGGTCGAGGCCGCGCCGGTCGACCGCAAGCCGCCTTATTATGCGTCGATCGCCCCGGCGCGCGCGCGGATGCGCACGGGGCCCGGCCGCACCTTCCCCTCCAGCTGGCTGTACGTGCGCGCCGGCCTGCCCGTGCGGGTGGTCGACACGTTCAAGGAATGGCGCAAGATCGAAGATCCCGGCGGCACCCAGGGGTGGATGCTGGGCACGATGATCAGCAACAACCGCGCCGCGATCGTCCAGGGCGGGGATCCGGCGGAAATGCGCGACAGGCCGGGCGGCCCGCACATCCTGTTCCGCGCGCAGCCCGGCGTCGTCGGGCGCGTCAGCCAGTGCGGCAACGGCTGGTGCCGCTTCGACGTGAAGGGGCAGGCCGGGTTCATCCAGGTCGACCGCCTGTGGGGCGTCGAACCGGAAGAGGTATTGCCATGACCTTCGTTCTCGACGGGTTCAACACCGACGCGTTCGTCACCGCGACGCTGGCGGAGGATCTGGGGGAGGGCGGCGACGTCACCTCCGCCGCGGTGATTCCCGCCGGTGCGCGCTTCGCCGCCGTGATGGACAGCCGCGACGCGATCATCGTGTGCGGACTGGAGATCGCCGCCGCCTTCTTCCGCCGGATGGACCCGGATGCGGCGATCGAATTGCTCGTCGCCGACGGCGCGCAGGTGCCGCCGGGAACCGCGCTGATGCGCATCACCGGCGGCGCGCGCGCACTGCTGACCGCGGAGCGATCGGCGCTCAACACCGTGCAGCATCTGTCGGGGATCGCGACGCTGACCCGTGCCTATGTCGATCGCATCGCGGGCACCGGCGCGACGCTGCTCGACACGCGCAAGACCATCCCCGGCCTGCGCCGGCTGGAGAAATACGCCACCCGCACCGGCGGCGCGAAGAACCACCGCATGGGCCTGTGGGATGCGGCGATGATCAAGGACAATCACGTCGCGGTCGCCGGCGGGGTCGGCCCCGCGG
>NZ_LSJO01000364.1:0-1888 GCF_001556735.1 Sphingomonas sp. CCH9-F2
GTTCGGCGCGCCGCCGCCGGTCCAGCCGCTCGAATTCCGCGTCTTCTACCTGAAATATGCGCGGGCCGAGGATACCGTCAGCACCGCTGGCGGGCGCGAGCTGCGGCTGCCCGGACTGGCGACGATCCTCCAGAATCTGGTGCTCAACCAGCGTCCCGGCGGCAGCGCGCTGTCGGGCGGTGCGCCGACGCTGGGCGCGCGGCTGGTGCGGCAAAGCCAGCCGCGGCTCAAGGGGCTGGGGCTGGGCGGGGTGATGCCCAATGCGGCGCAGACGCCCGCCAACGGCCTGCCCGTCCCCGGCCTCTACCCCACCGATAGTGGCGACGTGCTGGGCTATGGCGGGTTCGGCAGCACCGGCGGCGGGCTGGGCGGCGACATCGTCGCGCCGCTGACGCAGGACATCGTCCGGATCGAGCCGAACCCGTATCTGAACGCGGTGATCGTGCGCGACGTGCCCGAACGCATGGCGGCGTATGATTCGCTGATCCGCGCGCTCGACGTCGAACCGCAGGTGGTGGAGGTCGAGGCGACGATCATCGACATCAACACCGACAAGCTGCGCCGGCTGGGCGTCAACTGGCGGCTGGGCAGCGGCGGGTTCGGCTTCCTGTTCGGCGACGGCACGTCGAACGATACGCTGCTGACCCGCAACCCCGCGCTGTCGCGCCGCGACAACACGACGGCGATCACGCCGCAGGGTCAGGGCGGCACGATCTCCACGATCATCGGCAGCCAGCGCGAGTTCCTGGGCCGTATCCAGGCGCTCGAGACCAAGGGCGTCGCGCGCGTCGTCAGCCGGCCGCAGGTGCTGACGCTGTCGAACGTCGAGGCGATCTTCGACCGCACCCGCACCTTCTACGTCCGCGTCGCCGGGCGAGAGGAGGTCGACCTGTTCAACGTCACCGCCGGCACCGTGCTGCGCGTCAACCCGCACGTCTTCCGCGATCAGGACCAGACGCGCATCCGCATGCTCGTCAATATCGAGGACGGGTCGATCAGCCGCGATTCGCTTGTCGAGAACATTCCGATCGTCGAACGCGCCAGCGTGTCGACGCAGGCAATGGTGCTCGACGGCGAAAGCCTGCTGCTGGGCGGGATGACCGTCGATGCCGATGCCGACAGTTCGTACAAGATCCCGCTGCTCGGCGACATTCCGCTGCTCGGCAACCTGTTCAAGGTGCAGCAGCGCAGCCGCTCGCGCACCGAACGGCTGTTCCTGCTGACCCCGCGGCTGGTGTCGCTCGGCTCGCGGGTCGGTCCGACCACGGTGGCGACGACGACGCGCGTCACGCCGGCGCCGGTCAACCCGCCCGCCAATCCGAAGCCCGGCTTCAGCACCGACGGGAGTATCATGCGGTGACCGTGGCCGAACCCGTGCTGCGCATCCTGAACGGCCGGCTGGCCGGGACGGAAAAGCAGTTGCCCGACAGCGGGGCGGTGTCGATCGGGCACCAGTTCTGGCACGACGTCGTCGTGCGCGATCCCGCGACGAAGGGGATGGCCGTCGACCTGGCGCTCGCCCCCGACGGCGCGGCGCAGGCGACCGTGCTGGAGGGGGAAGCCGAACTGCTCGGTTCCACCATCCCGGTCGGCGGCACCGCGATCGTCCCGCCATACGTCCCGCTGTCGATCGGCGGGATTGCGATGGCCTGGGGCGAACGCGGGTCGGATCGCTGGGCGGACGCGACCGGGCTGGTCGCCACCGTCCCCGCCCCGCCGCCTGCCCCGCCCAGCGCCAGCGACCACGCCTGGGCGTTCGCGGGCCGCGCGGGCGAGGGCGCGGCACAGGTGTTCACGCGCACCCGGCTGGCGATCGTCGCGGGCGCGATCGGCATGATCGCGCTCGCCAGCGCGGCGGTGCCGATGGTCGATGCGCTCCACCTGCGCG
>NZ_LSJO01000365.1:0-357 GCF_001556735.1 Sphingomonas sp. CCH9-F2
GCGTCACCGCGAGCGTGGATGGCGAGACGGTGTGGATCGGCAAGGCCGAGATGTTTGGGGGCGAGGGCATACCGGCGCTGGGGCAGGGGGCGCAGGACGCGATCGCGAAGCTGCGCGAGAACGGCCGCACGACGATGGTCGTCCGCAAGGGAGACCGCGACCTAGGCGCGATCGGCCTGATGGACACGCCCCGCGAAGCGGCCAAGACCGCGCTGCGCCGGCTGCACGAGATGGGTGTGTCGCGGATGATAATGATCTCCGGCGATCACCAGAAGGTCGCCGAAGCGATCGCCAACGATGTCGGGGGCATAAAAAAGCTGGGGGTGACGGTGCTGATCCGGTAGCTTTAGGAGCATG
>NZ_LSJO01000366.1:0-2526 GCF_001556735.1 Sphingomonas sp. CCH9-F2
AGCTTGCGGTATCCCGCCGATCCCACCTGCACCACATTGGCGATGGCGCGGATCGGGCTGATCGACTTCAACACCGCGTCGATCTGCTGGTCGATCTCGCGCGGGATGGCAAAGCCGCCCTGGTCGCCGGTCGTGCCGGTGAACGCCTTCATCTCGATCGTCGCGCCGGTGCGGACGAAGCCGTCGAACGCGGCATTGCCCATGGCGCGCGCGCCCTCCAGCACCGGGCGTGCTTCCACCGTATCGTTCATCACCTTCTCCTTCGGAAATGCCCGCTAGCCGGGCAGCAGTCGGCAGCGCCGCGGCGCCGCCGGATTCAATCCTCGCTGATCGCCGCGATCCGCGCGGCGGGCTGCATCGGCACCGCCACCAGACTGATCTCGGCAAGGTCGGCGGCGCGGATCTCGCGCCACGCGCCTTGCGTCACGCGCCGCACGCGATAGCCGACCGACAGCGCCGGCAACGCGCCGCTGCGCACCGCGCGCGCCACGCCCGGATCGTCGATCCGCGCCGCGATGCGCAGGCCGCGCGCATCCTCGTGCATTTCCAGCACCGCACCCACCGGCGCCCCGCGATGCTGGAGCAGCAGCGGCACCGTCCCCGCCCCGGCGAAGGCGCCCGCGCGGAACACGTCGCCCGCGCGGTCGACCCGGTCGTAGACCGCGGCATAGCCCGCGATCCGCATCACTTGACCCACTCGCCGAACCCCAGCTTGACCGCCAGCCCGACCAGCAGCAGCGCCCACACCATCCGCACCACCCAGGCGACGCTGGCGCGCCATGCCGACGATTTCGCCGTGCGCCACGCCTTCAACAGCTCGCGCAGCTCGGCGACGTCGCCCGCCGCGCCCTCGTCGGCCAGCCCCAGCCGCGTCAGCGCGCGCGTCGCGCCCAGCTCGCCGGCTTCCTCCGCGATCGCGCGCAGCACCGCCATGTCGCCGCCGCGCGCCTGTTCCTGCGCCAGCAGCTGCGCCAGCACCGCCCCGTTCCCGCGCGCGCTCATGACCAGTCCACCATCTGGCGCTTTTCGTCGCGCGAGAGGAAATCGGCCGCGGCGACCATCCGCCACAATCGCTCGCGATCCTCGACCAGCGCGGGCACACGATCCAGGTCGACCTCCAGCGTGGCATCGGCGAACCACGGCGCCAGCCCGTCGCGCACCCCGGTCAGGATCGCGCCCGCCAGCGGCAGCACGGTCAGCCGCCACAAGGCGCGATTGGCCTCGCGATAATTGGCGTGGGTGCTGTCGCCGGGCAGACCCAGCAGCATCGGCGGCACCCCGAACGCCAGCGCGATCTCGCGCGCGGCCGCCGCCTTGGTGCCGGCGAAATCCATGTCGGCGGGGGTCAGGCTCATCGCCTGCCATTTCAGCCCGCCTTCCAGCAGCATCGGGCGCCCGGCATTGGCCGCGCCGGCGAAGCCCTGCTCCATCTCCTCGCGCAGGCGACGGAACTGGTCGGGCGACAGCACCGATCCGTCGCCCGCGTCATAGACCAGCGCACCGGACGGGCGCGCCGCATTGTCCAGCAACGCCTTGCTCCACGACGATGCGGCATTGTGGATCGCGATCGCCCCCGATGCCGCGCCCAGGCATCCCAGCCCGTAATGGTCGTCGACCGGGTTGAAGCGGCGGACATGGATCACCGCCGTCGGGTCGAGCCGCGTCGCGCGGACGCCCACGCGGTACAGATACGCCGCCGGCCACCCGTCCGCGCCCAGCTCCGCCGTCACCCGTTCGGGGCGCAGCGGGAACAGCGCCGCCACCGCGCCGCCCGCATCGCGCAGGATCTGGATGAAGGCATTGCCGTGCAGCAGGGTTTGCGCCGCCACCGCCTCCAGCAGCCCCGGCGCCCCGGCCAGCGCGCCCAGCGCCGGGTCGCTCGCGTCCAGCGGCGCGCCGCCGACCGCCTCGGCGACCAGCCGCACCGCGCGCTGCGCCACCGCATTGGCGCAGTAACCGGCGCGCACCTGCGCCTCATACCCTTGCGGCCACACCCCGATCGGCGCCGCGACCCCCGCCGCACGCGCCAACGCCGGACGCGCGCCATCGCGCCCGGATTTCCACCCGAACCAAGCCATCGGCCACTCTCCATGATGATAAAGCCGCCCGCGCACCACGCGGACCGGCAACCCCACCGGCGTTCCCGCGAACGCCGGAACAGCGGGTCAAACAGAACGACGTCCGTTGGCTCACGCCACCCGGGCTCCGGCGTGCACAACAGCACCGCACGGCGCGCGGCCATCAGCCACAAACCCCACCGTGTTCCGGCGAAGGCCGGAACCCAGGGCCATGCAGGACAACACCGGCAAGCGAGCGCACGCCGCCCGCTACATCACCGCCACGCGCGCCTCGCCCTGCCGGTCCAGCATCAGCGCGGTCAGCGCCCAGATGCACGCGTCGGCGCGGTCCGGCGATCGCCCCGGCCCGTCATAGCCGCCGCCGATCGACAGCCCCGCCAGTTCGTCCTCCAGCGCCGGGAACGCCCGCGCGTGCCACACCCGCCGCGCTCTACGAACTGCGGCGGGG
>NZ_LSJO01000367.1:0-1390 GCF_001556735.1 Sphingomonas sp. CCH9-F2
AAACATGGGGTAATCGCGGGAGCGGTACTCCGGGCTGTCACGAGATGAATGCTGGTGGCTGTTCCCCGATAGGATGGAAGAACGGGCTCACGACGGGACGCCGGGCCCAGGCATCTGATGGAGAACAGCCATGGACGATTATATCGGGCTCGACGTTTCGCTGAAAGAGACCGCGGTATCTATCCGGCGCGGTGGCAAGCGCGTCTGGCGCGGCAAGTGCCCGTCGGATCCGCAGGCGATTGCGGCGCTGATCCGCGAGCGTGCGCCCGCAGCCAAACGGGTGGTGTTCGAAACCGGACCACTGTCCGTATGGTTCTTCCATGCACTTAGCGCGGAGGGAGTGCCGGCGATCTGCATCGACGCGCGCCATGCCAAGGCCGCGCTCGACATGGCGGCGAACAAGACGGATGCCAACGACGCCGATGGCTTGGCGCATCTTGCCGAGGTCGGGTTCTACAAGGTGGTTCGCGTCAAAAGCTTCAACAGCATGCTGACGCGCACGCTGGTAGCGGCGCGCACCCGTCTGGTGCGGATCGGGACGGAGTTGTCGAACCAGATCCGCGGCCTGATGAAGACGTTTGGCCTCGTCGTGCCGCTGGTCACCGGCGGTAAGTTCGAGCGCCAGGTCGAGGCGCTGCTGGCCGACCATGCCGACCTGGGCCGGATCATCCGCCCGCTGATGGAGGCTTGGCGCGCCGTTCGTCTGCGCACCGCCGAGTTGAGCCGCACGCTGTTGGCAGACGCTCGGGGCAGCGACGCCTGCCAGCTCCTCATGTCCATTCCCGGCGTCGGTGTCGTGACCGCTACCTCTTTCGCCGCCGCGATCGAGGAACCGGAGAACTTCAAACGCTCGCGATCCGTGGGGGCCTGGGTCGGGCTTACGACCCGGCGCTACCAGTCGGGCGAAGTCGACTATGACGGGCATATCTCCAGGCGGGGTGACGGCCACTTGCGCGGGCTGCTCTACGAAGCGGCAACATCGCTGCTCACCCGCTGCCGGGTACAATCCGATCTGCGGACATGGGGCCTGAAGCTGCGGGAGCGGCTCGGCTTCAAACGCGCCGCGGTCGCAGTCGCCCGCAAGCTCGCGGTCATCATGCACACCATGCTGACCACCGGCGAACCGTTCCGGAGCACGCCCGCCACCACCTGATTTAACCAGCTCGCCAGCGTCGCAAGGCGCCAACGAGACGTCCTGCCGGGACGTAGGCTGACCCATTCCGCTTCGTTCGTTGCACCAGACGCCCCAGCGCGATCGAGTGCGTCGAAAACATAGGAAGGGTCACCCGCGAAGCCCCATCATGCGGCGGCCTATACCGACCGCGAAGACGACCATGCTTCCGGCAACGACAGCTCAGAATTGACTTGCGACCAGCGCGATTAGACGACG
>NZ_LSJO01000368.1:0-7408 GCF_001556735.1 Sphingomonas sp. CCH9-F2
TGCCATTGCCCGCCGCCGTCCTCGTCGCTGCCGGGGACGAATTCGCCGTGCGCCTGCCAGTCGGGCTTCGCGGGCGCCCAGAGCGCCTGCGGTTCGGGGCGGATGAAGCGGAACCGGCCATAGCGTTCCAGCTTGCGGCCGTGACCCGAATCGACCAGCCCGTAATCGGCCCACGGCTCCCCGGTGAACGTGACCAGCTGCATCAGCCGCGCGGCACCGCATGCGCGGCGACATAACCGGACACCGCGTCATAGGTCGCCTCCAGCACCGTGAACCGCTCTTCGCGGTCGAACAGGTCGCCGACACGCGCGGGCAGCGCGGGGCGCACGCCGGTGGCGCGTTCCACCGCGTCGCGGAACTTGGCGGGATGCGCGGTCGCCAGCGTCACCATCGGCACGCCCGGCGTGGCGTGGCGGCGCGCGGCGGCCAGCCCGATCGCGGTATGCGGGTCGATCACCTGCGCCGCGGTATCGCACGCATGGCGCATCGCCAGCGCCATGTCGTCGGCATCGACCCGCTCGCCCACGAACAGTCCGGCCGCGCCGTCGCGCTGCGCATTGGTCAGCTGCATCGCGCGCGTCGCCTCGAACCCCTTCATCTGCCCGGCCAGCGCCGCGCCGTCGCGCCCGCCCAGGTCGAACAGCAGCCGCTCGAAATTGCTGGACACCTGGATATCCATCGACGGCGTCGCGGTCGGCACCACCTGCCGGCTGGAATAATCGCCGCTGGCCAGCGCGCGCGCCAGGATGTCGTTGACGTTGGTGGCGACCACCAGCCGCGCCACCGGCAGCCCCATCTTCGCCGCGACATAGCCGGCGAAGACGTCGCCGAAATTCCCGGTCGGCACGCTGAACGCTACGGCGCGCGCGGGCGCGCCCAGCCGGACGGCGGCGTAGAAATAATAGACCACCTGCGCCATCAGCCGCGCCCAGTTGATCGAATTGACCGCCGACAGCCGGAACCGCCCGGCAAAGGCGGCATCGTTGAACATCGCCTTCACCAGCGCCTGCGCGGTGTCGAAATCGCCGCGGATCGCGATATTGTGGACGTTGGGCGCGCCCACCGTGGTCATCTGCCGGCGCTGCACGTCGCTGACGCGCCCTTCGGGGTGGAGCATGAAGATATCGACGCCCGAGCGCCCCGCCACCGCGTCGATCGCCGCCGATCCGGTATCGCCGCTGGTCGCGCCGATGATCGTCAGATGCTGGTCCGATCCCTTCAGGAAGCGTTCGAACAGCTGCCCCAGCAATTGCAGCGCCACGTCCTTGAACGCCAGCGTGGGCCCATGGAACAGTTCCAGCAGCCATTGGTCGTGGTCGATCTGCACCAGCGGGGTGATCGCGGCGTGATCGAACCGGCCGTAGGCGGCGGTGCACAGCGCGGTCAGTTCGTCGCGGGTCAGCGATCCGGCGACGAACGGCGCCATCACCGCCACCGCGGTATCGACATAGCTCAGCCCGGCCAGCGCCTGAATCTCGTCTCGCGACAGCGTCGGCCAGCATTCGGGCACGTACAGCCCCCCGTCGGAGGCGAGGCCGGCGAGCGTGACGCCCGCGAAATCGAGCGAAGGGGCGGTCCCACGGGTACTGACGTAGCGCATGGAAGCAGGCGCCTACGTCCTTGGCCGCGCCCATGCAACGCCGAAGCGCGGGTGTGGGGGCGCGGCAAAGGTTGCGGTGGCGGGGGCCGAGGGGTTAGCAAGCGCAGCATGGCGCTCATCGATCACTTCCTGTCGCGCGCGATCCGGCGCGGCCAGCTCACCCTCACCAAGCCCGATGGCAGCACCGCGACCTTCGGCACCCCCGATCCGGCGCTGGCGCCGGTGTCGTTCACGATTCACGATACCGCGGTCTATCGCGCGATTCTGGCCGACCCGTCGCTGGGCGTGGCGGAGGCGTTCATGGACGGCCGGCTGACGATCGAGCAGGGCGACATCATGGACCTGTTGATGCTCGCCACCAGCAACTCGCGCTGGGAAAACGGCGTCAACAATCTGGCGGCGAACCGCTGGCGCACGATGCGCGGGAAGATCCGCCACGCGTTGACGCGCAACCAGACGGTCCGCTCGAAACGCAACGTCGCGCACCATTACGACCTGTCCGACCGGCTCTACGATCTCTTCCTCGACGCCGACAAACAATACAGCTGCGCCTATTACATCGATCCGGCGAACGATCTGGATACCGCGCAGGCGGACAAGAAGGCGCATATCGTCGCCAAGCTGGCGATCGAGCCGGGGATGCGCGTGCTCGACGTCGGCTGCGGCTGGGGCGGGATGGCGCTGTACATCCATGCGAAGACCGGCGCCGAGGTGCTGGGCATCACCCTGTCGGAGGAGCAGCTGAAGGTCGCGCGCCGTCGCGCCGAAGAGGCGGGGGTGGCGGACAAGGTGCGGTTCGAGCTGATCGACTATCGCGACATGACCGGCACGTTCGACCGGATCGTGTCGGTCGGCATGTTCGAACATGTCGGCACGAAGAATTTCCGCACCTATCTGTCGAAATGCCGCGACCTGCTGACCCCGACGGGGGTGATGCTGATGCACACGATCGGGCGCGCCGACGGACCCAATTTCACCGACAAGTTCACCGACAAATACATCTTCCCCGGCGGCTATATCCCGTCGCTGTCGGAGATACTGGAGTCGAACGATTTCATCCGCTGGTTCATCACCGATATCGAGGTGTTGCGGCTGCATTACGCGCTGACGCTGCGCGCCTGGTACGACCGGACGGTGGCGCAGAAGGACGCGATCGTCGCGCTCTACGACGTACGCTTCTACCGGATGTGGACCTTCTACCTGGCGGGCGCGGCGGTCAGCTTCACCAACGGGTCACTGGTCAATTACCAGATCCAGTTCAGCCGCGACCGCACCACCCTGCCGCTGACCCGCGACTATATGGTGGAGGAGGAACGGCGGCTGCGCGGCTGAACCCGCAGCCCCCCGGTCACTTCGCCGCGGGCGCGCCCCGTGCCATCGCCTTGGCGGCGGCGCGCGCCTTGGCGGCCTCTGACGCATCGACCTTGCCGTCGCGGTTGAGGTCGTAGGCGGAAAAGACGGTGCCCATCAGCGCGGCCGATTCGGCCTTGCTGACCTTGCCGTCCTTGTTGGCGTCGGCGCGCGCCATGAACAGCGCGGCGACACGCTTCGCATGAACCGCATCCAGCGTGCGCCCGCCCGACAGCTTCATGCGCATCATCCGCGCCTCTACTTCGGCCGGCGACAGGAAACCGTCCCGGTTGGTGTCCGACGCGGCGAATTCGGCGTCCAGCTTGGCGGTGGCGCCCGCGCGCGTCTCCTGCGCGAACGATACCGCGGTCAGCGCGGGGATGGACAGGAAGGCGACCAGCGCGGCGGCCAGCGTCGTGGGGGAAACGGTCTTCATGCCGCGCGCTATCGCGATGCGTGCTTGTACCCCGGCTGAACGGCCCCCCGCCGGTGGGCGGGGGGCGTTTGCACGGCTCAGCGCGCCGCCAGTTCGCGGACCAATTCGGGCGCGGGATAAACCTTCTCCAGCGCCTGCTGCACCGCCTGCGTGGAGACGACCACGGTGCGGTTCAGCACCGGATCGTAGCCGAAATTGCCGCCCAGCGAATGGATGTTGCCGTCGAACGCCGCGCCGATCACCGACCCGTCCTTCGCGATCACCGGCGACCCGGAATTGCCGCCGATGATGTCGTTGGTGGTGACGAAATCGAACGTCGTGGTCATATCCAGCCGCGGCTTCGCTGCGGCATAGGCCTTGGCCAGCACGAACGGTTCCTGCCCGGTGGCGCGTTCGTACAGCCCGGCCAGGGTCGTGCGATACGGCACCTTCGCGCCGCGCTCCGTCCATCCCTCGACCTTGCCGTAGCTGATGCGCAGCGTGAACGTGGCGTCAGGGTAGTTGCCCGCGCCATAAGCGGCGAAGCGCGCCCGTGCGAGCTTCGCCTGCGCCGCGGTGACCGGGGCGTCGACCTTCTGCGCGAACTCGGTGCGCAGCGCGCGCGCGGCGGGATCGTTGCGAGCCACGAACTGGATCAGCGGATCCTTCGATGCGCGTACCGCCGCCATGCCGCCGTCGAACAGCGCCTTGCGCACCGCCGGGTCGGCCAGCTTCGTGCCGGTCACCAGCCGGTCCGCCAGCTGTTCGGGCGAATCGCGGCCCAGCAGCGCCTTCACCTGCGGCGAATCGGCGCCCAGATATTCGCGCGTCTTCGACAGCCAGAACGACAGCGCGGTCTCCTCCAGCCACGGATAGGTCGGCGTGGCGTCGGTCAGCTGCTTGCCCAGCAGCGGCAGCGCCGAATCGGTGTACCCCGGCAGCCGCTCGGCATTGGGCTTCTCGCGCTCGGCGGCAGCGCGCACGATCGTGCGGGCGTAGCCGTACAGCGTCGAGAACATCCCCGCGCGCTGTTCGAGGAAGAAGTGATCCAGCGCGATGTCGCGATAGGCCGCGTCGGCGCGCGCGATATCGCCCCACGGATCGCCCAGTTGCTTGCCCGCCTTCGCCTTCAGGTCGGCCTCGTTCGCGGCCAGCTTGCCCGCGAAGCCGGCATCGTCCAGCGCGCGCGCCTGGCCCCAATAGACCTTGTAGCTGTTCTCGATCCCGAACAGCGTGTCGGCCGCCTCGCGCCGCCGCTCCGGCGACTGCTCGCTCGCCGCGATCAGCCGGCCGCGCATCTCGGACAGCAATGTCGTCATCAGCGGCAGCGTGAACTGGCGCTGGAACGCCAGCTGGTCCTGCGTCAGCAGCCGCTGCGTGCGCCCCGGATTGCCGACGACGAAGGTCGCTTCGCCCTCGATCGGGGCGCGCGGGTTCCACGTCAGATGCTGCGGCGTCGCGGCGGGCTTGCCGTTTTCATAGGCGCGCAGGAACGAGGCATCGAGCGCGTAGCGCGGGAAGTTGAAATTGTCCGGGTCGCCGCCGAAGAACGCCGCGGCGAATTCCGGCGCCCATACCAGCCGCACGTCGGAATATTTGCGGTAGGTGTACAGCTTGTACTCGCCGCCGCCGTACAGCGTGACGACCTGGCAGCGCGTCGTCTCCTTGTCGGTGCACCCTTCCGCCTCGATCGTCGCGATCGCCGCGTCGCGCGCCTTGGTCAGCGCCTCGCCGGTCAGCGTGCCGATCGCCTTGGTGACACGCGGGGTGACGTCGGTGATCGCCGTGACCACCTCCGCCTGCTGGCCGGGGCATTTCAGCTCGCGAGCGCGATCGGCGGCGACGAAGCCGTCGGCGAGGTAATCCTTGTCCTTCGACGACAGGTCCTGCGCGCATTGGGCGATGCAATGGTGGTTGGTCAGGATCAGCCCCTCGCCGCTGACGAACGAGGCGGAACAGCCCCCGGTCAGCCGCACCGCAGCGGCCTGTGCGCGGTCCAGCCACGCCTTGTCGGGTGCCCAGCCATAGGCGGCCTTCATCCGCGCGGCGGGAAAGGCATCGAACGTCCACATGCCTTCGTCGGCCAGCGCGGGCGACGCGGTCAGCATTGTCGCCAGCGAAACAGCGGTCAACTTCTTCATCACAACCCCTATGTAATTTTGTTACGTCGGCTTGTGCGCCACTACGCCTGCGTCGGCAAGATGGTTGCCCTCGCGCGCGTGAGCGCGTAGCGGCGCGCGCGAAAGGAAGCTGCCCTATGACCGATCAGATCAAGCGTCCAACCGGCGAGGCCGGCATCAACCGGGTCGTTCTTGCCTATTCCGGGGGGCTGGACACCAGCGTGATCCTGAAATGGCTCCAGACGGAATATGGTTGCGAGGTGGTCACCTTCACCGCCGATCTGGGGCAGGGCGAGGAGCTGGAACCCGCGCGCGCCAAGGCCGAGCTGATGGGGATCAAGCCCGAGCATATCTTCATCGACGACCTGCGCGAGGAATTCGTGAAGGACTACGTCTTCCCGATGATGCGCGCGAACGCGCTGTACGAGGGGCTGTACCTGCTCGGCACCTCGATCGCGCGCCCGCTGATCGCCAAGCGCCAGATCGAGATCGCGAGACAAGTCGGCGCCGACGCGGTCAGCCACGGCGCGACCGGCAAGGGCAACGACCAGGTCCGCTTCGAACTGGGCTATTATGCGCTCAACCCGGATATCAAGGTGATCGCGCCGTGGCGCGAATGGGACCTGACCAGCCGCACGAAGCTGATCGAGTTCGCCGAATCGCACCAGATCCCGGTGAGCAAGGACAAGCGCGGCGAAGCGCCCTTCTCCACCGACGCCAACCTCCTCCACACCTCGTCGGAGGGCAAGGTGCTGGAAGATCCGTGGGACGAGGTGCCCGACTACGTCTATTCGCGCACCGTCAACCCGGAGGACGCGCCCGACCAGCCGGAGACGATCACGATCGATTTCGAGCGCGGTGACGGCGTCGCGCTGAACGGCGAGGCGCTTTCGCCCGCGACGCTGCTGGCGAAGCTCAACGACCTGGGCCGCAAGCACGGCATCGGCCGGCTTGACCTGGTCGAGAACCGCTTCGTCGGCATGAAGAGCCGCGGCATGTACGAGACGCCCGGCGGCACCATCTACGCGCTGGCGCATCGCGGGATCGAGCAGATCACGCTCGATCGCGGCGCCGCGCACCTGAAGGACGAACTCGCGCCCCGCTATGCCGAACTGGTCTACAACGGCTTCTGGTTCTCGCCCGAGCGCGAGATGCTGCAGGCCGCGGTCGACCACAGCCAGGAAAAGGTGTCGGGCACCGTCCGGCTCAAGCTGTACAAGGGCAATGTCATCGTGACGGGCCGCAAGTCGCCTTACTCGCTCTATTCGGAGAAGGTCGTGACGTTCGAGGACGATCAGGGCGCCTACGACCAGCGCGACGCCGCCGGCTTCATCAAGCTGAACGCGCTGCGCCTGCGCCTGCTGGGCCGCCGCGACCGGTAAGCGCGGGCGGGTTTGGTGGGGGCACGGTGACGGCCCGTGCGGGGGGACGCCGCGTGACGGTCGCGAAGATCGCGAACCGCACCCGGCGTAACCCCGCTACTTCCCCCGCTTCGTCGGCACCGTCACCCGCACCATGTCGCCGGGCGCGTCGTGCAGCTTCAGGAACAGCGCGCCGTTCGCGGGGTGCGGCACGTCCAGCTTCTCGCCGACGAAGCCCAGCGGCACCGCCTGCGCCTTGGCCGGATCGGCCTCCGCCGCGACGCCGGCGATCAGGAACAATTGCTCCCCGGTCAGCGTGCACGCGCCCGTCGCGGCGGGGCAGGCGACGGCGGTGATCCGCGGCAAACGCACGACCCGCGCCAGCGGCTGCCATTCGCCCGCCAGGTCGCCCTGCACCAGCCGCATCTTGATCGCGCCGACCGCGCCCACCCCCAGCAGCGCGCGCGGCGACAGCGTCGCCACCGCCACGTCGCCGCCCAACAGTTGCAACCCGCCGCCTGCGACGGTCAGCTTCGCGCTGGCGCTGTCATCGGCGGTCGCC
>NZ_LSJO01000369.1:0-7826 GCF_001556735.1 Sphingomonas sp. CCH9-F2
GACCACCGCCAATGCCGCGCTGTGCCGCGATACGCAGCCGGTGACCGGCGCGACGCTGCACGCGATCGACCAATATCCCGCCGATGTCGCCGCCGGCGGCAGCTATCCCGCCCCGGTGATGGTCGAGCTGGTACTGCCCGATACCCCCGCGGCGCGCGCCGGGCTTGAGGAGAATGACGGCCTGCTGGCGGTCGCCGGGACCGCGGTGCCCGCGCCGGCGGCGACCGGGACGGTGACCAGCGCGACCCGCAATGCGGCGCAGGCGCTCATCGCGGCGCGTCCGGTCGGTGCGCCGCTGCCGCTGACGATCCGCCGCGGGGTGGGCACGGCGGCGCGAACGATCACCGTCACCCCGGTGGCCGGATGCCGGGTCGAGTTCGAGGTGCTGGCCGGCAACAAGCTGGGCGCCTCGTCCGACGGACAGGTGGTGCAGGTGGGTGGGCGCCTGTTCGAGCTGTTCGACGACGATCAGATCGCGGTCGTCGTGGCGCACGAACTGGGCCATGCGGTGCTGCGCCATCGCGCGCGGCTGGAGGCGGCGGGCGTGCGCTGGGGCATGCTGTCCGAATTCGGGCGCAACGGCCGGCTGTTCCGGGAGACGGAGACCGAGGCGGACCTGATGGGCGCGTATCTGATGCGCAATGCCGGCTGGGATCCGCACATCGCCGTCACCTTCTGGCGCGAACAGGGCGGGAAGATCGACGGCGGGCTGTTCCGCGCCCGCACGCACCCCTCGTCCGCCGCGCGCGCCGCCGCGATCGAGCGCGAACTGGCGACGATGCCCGCCGATGCGCCGACCCCGTATCTTCCCCCGCTGCTGGAGCGTCGCGATGCCCCGTTGCAATGATCCGATAACGGTCCGGTCGCTGGCGTCGGCCGCGTTGCTGGCGCTGGTGGTCGCCTGTTCGTCGGGGAATGGCGGCAATTCGGCGCAGGCGCCGATCCAGGGCGAGGCGCACGACCCGTCGGAGCCGGCGCCGCCGACCGCCGCGGACGCGCGTTCGCTGCTCGACCGCCGCTTCGCCGCGCAGCCCGCGTGCGGCGCGTTCTTCGCGATGCCGTGGGATGTGTCGACCGACAGCGCCCGTGATCGCCGCCGCGCCACCGCGCTGGTGCAGGCCGGGCTGTTGCGCCCCGCCGGAGAAAGCCGGCTGCCGGGCGCAGGCGGCGGTCAGGCCGCGCTCCGCTTCGTCCCGACCGCGGCGGGGGCGGCGACGTTCCGTGCGCCGGCGGCGGACGAGGGCGGGGTGCCGGGCCTGATCTGCTACGGAAAGGTCGAGGTGACCGACGCGTCGGTCACCGATGCCGATCCGATGATGGGCACGGGCACGATCCGCTATCGCTACCGGTTGACCGACGTGCCCGAATGGACGCGCCATCCGGCGGTCGCCGCGATCTGGCCGTGGCTGCCCCAGCAGCTGGCGAAAGAGGGCGAGGCGACCGAGCGGCTGGCGCTACGCGATGGCGGCTGGCAGCTGGAAAGCACCCCGCGACCGGCGGCGTTCGACCTGCGCGACCTCTCGCGCTGAAGGCAGCTAGATCGGTCGGAAACCGCTCTAACCGGCCTAGCGCATGAAAAAACCCCGGTGGACGATCGTCCACCGGGGTCATGGGCCTTATGCGGCTTCCTTCGCGCGGCTGGCGCGCTTGCGCTCATGCGGGTCGAGGTGGCGCTTGCGCAGGCGGATCGACTTCGGGGTCACTTCGACCATCTCGTCATCGTCGATGTACGCGATCGCCTGTTCCAGCGTCATCTTCTTCGGCGGGGTGAGGCGGATCGCATCGTCCTTGCCGCCGCTCGCGCGGAAGTTCGTCAGCTGCTTGGCCTTCATCGGATTGACCTCCAGGTCATCCGTCTTGGCGTTCTCGCCGATGATCATGCCCTCGTACAGCGCCTCGCCATGGCCGACGAACAGGATGCCGCGATCTTCGAGCGGGCCGAGCGCATAACCCTGTGCCTCGCCGGCGCCGTTCGAGATCAGGACGCCGTTCTTGCGGCCCTCGATATTGCCCTTGTGCGGGCCGTACTTTTCGAACAGCCGGTTCATGATGCCGGTGCCGCGTGTGTCCGACAGGAATTCGCCGTGATAGCCGATCATGCCGCGGCTGGGCGCGGAGAAGGTGATGCGGGTCTTGCCGCCGGTCGACGGGCGCATGTCCGTCATCTCGGCCTTCCGCAGGTTCATCTTCTCGACGACCGTGCCCGAATGCTCCTCGTCCACGTCGATGATGACGGTTTCGTATGGCTCGGTCTTCTTGCCGTTCTCATCCTCGCCGAACAGCACGCGCGGGCGGCTGATGCCCAGCTCGAACCCTTCGCGGCGCATCGTTTCGATCAGCACGCCCAGCTGCAATTCGCCGCGCCCGGCGACCTCGAAGCTGTCGCGGTCGGCGGCCTCGGTCACCTTGATCGCGACGTTGGTTTCCGCCTCGCGCATCAGGCGGTCGCGGATCATGCGGCTGGTCACCTTGGTGCCCTCACGCCCCGCCATCGGCGAATCGTTGACCGCGAAGCGCATCGACAGCGTCGGCGGGTCGATCGGCTGCGCCTGGATCGGCGTCGAGACCGAGGTGTCGGCGATCGTATTCGCCACGGTCGCGACGGTCAGGCCGGCGAGCGAGATGATGTCGCCCGCGCGCGCTTCCTCGACCGGCACGCGCTCCAGCCCGCGGAAGCTCATCAGCTTCGACGCGCGGCCGGTCTCGATCACATTGCCCTGGTTGTCGAGCGCATGGATCGGCTGGTTCAGCTTCACCACGCCCGACTGGACGCGGCCGGTGAGGATGCGGCCCAGGAAGTTGTCGCGGTCGAGCAGCGTCACCAGGAAGCTGAACGGCGCGTCCTGATCGAGCGACGGCGGCGGCACGTGATCGACGATCTTCTGGAACAGCGGGGTCAGCGTGCCTTCGCGACGGTCCATGTCCTCCGACGCATAGCCATTGCGGCCCGAGGCGTAGAGGACCGGGAAGTCGAGCTGTTCGTCATTCGCCTCCAGCGCGACGAACAGGTCGAACACCTCGTCCAGCACTTCCTGGATGCGCGCGTCGGAGCGGTCGACCTTGTTGACGACGACGATCGGGCGCAGGCCCAGCGCCAGCGCCTTGCCGGTCACGAACTTGGTCTGCGGCATCGCGCCCTCGGCCGCGTCGACCAGCAGGATGACGCCGTCGACCATCGACAGGATCCGCTCCACCTCGCCGCCGAAGTCGGCGTGGCCGGGGGTGTCGACGATGTTGATGCGCACGCCTTCCCACTCGATCGAGGTGGGCTTGGCCAGGATGGTGATCCCGCGCTCCTTTTCCAGGTCGTTCGAATCCATCGCCCGCTCCTCGACCCGCTGGTTGTCGCGGAAGGTGCCGGACTGGCGGAAGAGCTGGTCAACGAGGGTCGTCTTGCCATGATCGACGTGCGCGATGATGGCGATGTTGCGCAGGTTCATACGGGTTCCTGAGGGTGGCCCGCGAGCGCCGCAGGCTGTTATCGCCGGCGCCCTTAGCCGAAAGTTGACGCGAGCGCCAGTGGGGCAGAGTCGTCGCCCTCACCCTTCCGCCACTTCGCGCACCCTCCCTCTCCCACCGGGAGAGGGAGGGCGAGTGGCCGCTGTCGTCAGTAGCGCGCCGACAGTTCGACGCCGTAGAAGCGCGGCTCGCCCGGAATGTAGGTGGGCCCGCCGAACCCACCGCCGGTGTTGCCGGCGTCGAGCAGGTAGCGCTTGTTGAGCGCGTTGCGCGCGAACGCGCCGATCGTGTAGCGGCCCTCGGCCAGCTCCACCCCGGCGCGCGCGTTCACCAGCGTATAGCCGCCCTGGCTGATCGCCTCGCTGTTAGGCAGTTCGAAGAACACCTTGCTTTGATAGGTAGCCGAGGGCGTGGCGTAGAAGGTCATGCCCTCACCCAGCGGCAGGCGCAGCGTCGCGCCGCCCGAGGCGGTGTATTGCGGCTGCAACCGGAAGCGCGCGCCCGAGAAGGCGGGGGCGAGGCTGTTGTTGCGGTCGATCTTCCCGTCGAGATAGGCGAAGGCGCCGAAGAGCGACAGCGCCGAGACCGGCCGCCACGTCGCCTCCAGCTCGACGCCGGGGTTCTTGGCCGACCCGGCGCTCTGCGTGCGGGCGATGCCGTCGCTGCCGATCACCGACACCTGGAACCCGCGATAGCTCTGGTAGAAGGCGGACAGTGTGCCGGTCAGCGTGCGGCTGGCGATCTTCACCCCGGCCTCGAAATTCCAGACGTTTTCCTCGGGCACCAGCTGGACGCGCGGGATGACGACGCCGCCCGCGCTCTGCGCGTCGACCTGCACCACCGGCGAACGGCGACCCTTCGATACGGTGCCGTACAGGTTGAGCGTGTCGGAGACCCGCAGCAGCGCGTTGAAGCGCGGCAGGATCGCCGAATAGCTCTGCGAGGCGGTGAATCGGCGCCCGGCGGTATTGGCGGTGCCCAGCAGGCTGCTGAAGATGCCCAGCCCGGCCAGGATGCGCGAATTGGGCTGGACGTTCTCATAGCCCGAGCGGCGCTTTTCGATCAGCACGCGCGCGCCCGCGGTCAACTCCAGCGCCGGCGTGGGCAACCAAGTGGCGTCGGCGAACACCGAATAGGCGTCGTTGCGGCCGTAATTGGCGAAGGTGGAGGCATAGGGGATCTGCGTCGCCGCCCCGCGCGTCAGCAGCGCGGTGGCGCGGGTCGCGGGGATGGTGCCGTTGGCAGCGACGCAGGCGGTGCCGGTCGGCAGCCCGGCGGCGTTGAGCGCGGCGCGGATCGGCGCGAAGGTCGGCGACACCGAGCAGGCCAGGTACGTGCCTTCCTCGGTCGAGAAGGGCACGCGCTGGAAACCGTCCTCGAAGAAGCCGTTCCAGCCGAACGAGGCGCGATAGCGATCGCCTTCGAAGTTGAAGCGGCCTTCGTGGCTCCACTGGTCGCCCTGCGCGTCCTCGGCGAACTCCAGATACCAGGCCGGGCCGCCGTCGGCGTCGAACACCTCGTTGCTGTTGAACTTGCGATAGCCGTTCACGGTGGTGAACGTGACGCCGGGCGCCAGATCGACCGACACGGTCAGGTTGGCGTCATAGACGTCGCGCTTCAGCCCCAGCTTGCGCGCGCCCAGCACCTGCGCGCTGTACGGCGAGCCGGACAGTTCGGCCACGCCGAAGTCGCCGGTCTGCCCGCCGGTCGGTGCGAACACGCGGCTCTTGAACGGGGTGCCGGTGTTGCGCTGCCCGTCATAGGTAAGGACGAGGTCGGCGGTGACGGCGTTGGTCGGCGTATAGCGCAGCGACAGGCGCGCGCCGGCCTGCTTCTGCCCGTACAGGTCGTCCTGGTCGACGCGGCCCTGGTTCTGGTTGGGGACGTTGGGGTCGCCCGCGATGTTGCGGACATAGCCGTCGCGATATTTCACCCCGAAGCCCAGCCGCGCCGCGAACACATCGCTGCCGGCGTTGACGAAGCCGGTCACCTGCGTGCGGTTGTAGTTGCCGTACGTCGCGGTGATCGCATCGGAAAAGCCGGCGCGCGGCTTGGCCGAGATGATCGAGACCGCACCCACCGCCGCGGCGGTGCCGAACAGCGTCGCCTGCGGCCCCTTCACCACCTCGACCCGTTCGAGATCGTACAGGTCCTGATAGGCGCCGCGCGAGCGCGAGATGTCGACGCCGTTGTAGTAGAGCGTGACGCGCGCGCCCTGCTGCGCCGAGCCGCTGTCGGAGGTGATGCCGCGGATCACGATGCCGGGGTTGTTCGCGCTCTGCTCCTGAATGCGCAGGCCCGGCACGTACATCGCCACTTCGGCCAGCGAATTGACGCCAATGTCCGCCATCCGCTGCGCGGTGACCGCCGACACGGTCAGCGGCACGTCCTCGATCCGCTGTTCGGTCTTCTGCGCGGTGATGATGATGTCGTCGCCGTTGGCGGTGCCGGGCTGGCCGGGCGACTGCGACGCCCCTTGCGCGAAGGCGGGCACGGAAACGGTCAGCAGCAACGTGGCCACGCTGCCGGAGAGAAGGCGCGACATGGAATGATCCCCCGATGATTATCGTGTGTTGAGAGTGCCGCTAGCGGCACTCCGTGACACATCCGTGTCTCCGGCGCGCTCTCGACACCGCCATCGCGGCGTCTTACATCGCTAATACGGTTGAAACGGGGGCGCGGTCGGTGGACAATGCGCCTGCACGCGAAGCGAAGGAAGAAGGTTCATGGCGACGACGCCCGACACGGCACTTGCAACGGCCGAGCCCGCGCTGGTCCTGACCCCGCCGGACCCGATCCCGACGGTACAGGCCGAACGCGCCGCCGGGCTGGTGCCCGTCGATCAGGGGACTCGTAGCGAGCTGGAGCGGCGCGTCGACGAATTCGTCGGGCAATTGGTGGCGGAGGACGTCAACAGCCCCGAATTCGGCAAGCGCGTCGATGCGATCACGGCGATGGGGCAGAAGGAGATCCGCGACGCGGCGGGTCAGTCCAACCGCTTCCTCGACCGCCCGGTCAAGGCGATGGACCAGGACAGCGGGGTGGGCAAGGACCTGGCCGAACTGCGCCGCGTGGTCGAGGACCTGGACCCCGGCAAGAAGGGCAATCTGACCGCGCCGCAGAAGCTGTTCGGAATCATTCCGTTCGGCAACAAGATGCGCAATTACTTCGACAGCTACAAATCGTCGCAGACGCACATCAGCTCGATCCTGAAGAGCCTGGGGTCGGGCAAGGACGAGCTGCTGATGGACAATGCCGCGATCGATACCGAGCGCGCCAACCTGTGGACCGCGATGGGGCGGCTGGAACAGATGATCCATCTGTCGCGCACGATGGACGCGCGGCTGGAGGACAAGGCCAACGAGCTGGACGCGACCGATCCGGCCAAGGCCAAGGCGATCCGCGAGACCGCGCTGTTCTACGCCCGCCAGCGCACGCAGGACCTGCTGACGCAGATGGCGGTGACGGTGCAGGGCTATCTGGCGCTGGACCTGGTCAAGAAGAACAACGTCGAGCTGATCAAGGGCGTCGACCGCGCCAGCACCACGACGGTCGCCGCGCTGCGCACCGCGGTCACCGTGGCGCAGGCGCTGACCAACCAGAAACTGGTGCTGGAACAGATCACCCAGCTGAACACCACCACCGCCAACATCATCGATTCGACCGGCAAGCTGCTGCGCCAGAACACCGCGCAGATCCACGAACAGGCGGCCGCCAGCACGATCCCACTGGAAACGCTGCAACGCGCGTTCCAGAACATCTATGACACGATGGACGCGATCGACACGTTCAAGCTGAAGGCGCTGGACAGCATGAAGACCACCGTCACCACGCTGGGCAACGAGGTGGAGAAGTCCAAGGGCTATATCGCGCGGGCCGAGGGCGCGGCGCAGAACCGCGTCGCCGGGCCGGCCGACCAGTTCAAGCTGGAGGCGCTGTGACGCTGCCGCCGAGCGGAGAGACCGACCAGGCGGTGGCGGCGGCGCGCAGCGCGTCGGACCGGGTGGCGGGACGCGACGTGACGGGCGGGCTGATCCCGTTGCAGCGCCGTCCGCGGCGCGGGCGCGGCGGACTGGCGCAGCGTGCGGCGTTCATCGCGGTCGCCAACCTCATCATCCTGATCGCGGCGGGCGTGGTGGGTGGCGTGGTGATGCCGCTGGGGATGTTCGGCGCGCTGGCGGTGATGATGCTGATGGCGGCGGTGACGCTGGCGATCGCCTTCGCCCCCGCCACCCCGGTGCCCACGCCCGAGCGGATTGCGCGATCCGAACTGAAGGCGTTGCCGATGCAGACCGCGCGCTGGCTGGAGGCGCAGCGCCCGGCGCTGCCCGCGCCGGCGGTGACATTGCTCGACCGGCTGGACCAGC
>NZ_LSJO01000037.1:0-1655 GCF_001556735.1 Sphingomonas sp. CCH9-F2
ACGACAAGAAGCCCCCTCCCGGCGGGGAGGGGGCTTCTTGTCGTCAGAGCTTGGCGACGAAGGCGGCGTAGGCGGTTTCGTCCATCAGCTCGTCCAGTTCGGCCGTGTCGGACAGCGTGATCTTGAAGAACCAGCCCTCCCCTTCCGGGTCGGAATTGACCAGCGAGGGGTCGTCGACCAGTGCCGGATTGCCTTCCAGCACGATGCCCGACACCGGCGCATAGACGTCGGAGGCGGCCTTCACGCTTTCCACGACCGCGGCCTCGTCGCCCTTGGCGATCTGGCGGCCGTCGTCGGGCACCTCGACGAACACGATGTCGCCCAGCTGGCCTTGCGCATAATCGGAAATGCCGACCGTGCCGATGTCGCCATCGACGTCGATCCACTCATGATCCTCGGTGAAATAACGGCTCATCTTACTTCACTCCTCGGAAGTAGCGGTGGGGAACGAACGGCATCGCGGTGACGGTCGCCTGGTGGACCTTCCCGCGCTGCGAAAGCTGGACGACCGTGCCCGGCGTGGCCAGCGCGGCGGGGACATAGGCCATCGCGATCGGCGCGCCGACGCTGGGCGCGAACCCGCCGGAGGTGACGCGGCCGATCGCGGTGCCGGCGGCATCGACCACCGTCGCGCCCTCGCGCACCGGCTGGCGGCCGTCGACCAGCAAGCCGACGCGCTTGGTTTCGGCACCCGCCTCGCGCTCGGCCAGGATGCGCGCGGCGCCGGGGAAGTCGGCGGTTTCGCGGCGACGCTTGAACAGCGCGAAACCCAGGTCGGCCATCACCGGAGTGGTCGTGGGATCAAGGTCATGGCCGTAGAGCGGCAGCCCCGCCTCCAGTCGCAGCGAATCGCGTGCGCCCAGCCCGATCGGCTTCACCTCCGGCTGCGCGACCAGCGCATCGGCCAGCGCCTCCGCCGCGTCGCCGGAAACCGACATCTCGAACCCGTCCTCGCCGGTATAGCCCGAGCGGCTAATCCACAGCGGGTGGCCGTTCCAGTCGAACGCGCCCGCCTGCATGAACACCATGTTCTCGACACCGGGGATCAGCCGCGCCAGCGCGTCGACCGCCTTCGGCCCCTGCACCGCCAGCAGCGCGTGATCCTCCATCAGGTTCAGCGTCACCTCGTCGGGCAGCCGCTCGATCATGTGGCCGATATCGTCGTATTTGGTCGCGCCGTTGACGACCATATAGACCTGTTCGTCCGCCTGGCGCGTCAGCATCAGGTCGTCGAGGATCCCGCCCGCGTCGTCCAGCAGCAGCGAATAGCGCGCGCGGTTCAGCGTCAGCCCGGCGATGTCGGCGGGCATCAGCGCCTCCAGCGCGGGGACCACGCCCTCGCCCGTGAAGGTCAGCTGGCCCATGTGGCTGACGTCGAACAGCCCGGCATGCTCGCGCGTCCACAGATGCTCGGCCATGATGCCGTCGTACTGGACGGGCATGTGATAGCCGGCGAATTCGACCATCCGCCCGCCCTTGGCGCGGTGCCAGGCGTCGAGCGGCAGCGTCAGGATCTCGATCGGTTCGAGTTCGTCGTCGGGAAGCGTGTCGCTCATCATCCATGTCCGTCACGAGGGTGGAACGCCGCCACGGAACCGCTGCCCCGCGCCATCGATCCCGATGCCCCCTCTGTCACGGAACCTGAGAGCTTTCTC
>NZ_LSJO01000370.1:0-2237 GCF_001556735.1 Sphingomonas sp. CCH9-F2
GTGCTGGTGCTGGCCGGCGGGGATCGCGCCGAAATATTTCTCGACCAGCGGGCGCGCGGTCGCGACGTCGATGTCGCCGGCCAGCACCAGCACCGCATTGTTGGGGCCGTAATGGCTGCGGAACCATTCCTTGACGTCGGCCAGGCTGGCCGCGTCCAGATCGGCCATCGATCCGATCGTGGTATGGCCATAGGGGTGGTCGGCGGGGAACAGCCCCTCGGTCAGCTTGTAGCGGCGCAGGCCGTACGGCTGGTTGTCGCCCTGCCGCTTCTCGTTCTGGACGACGCCACGCTGCACATCCAGCGTGTTCTGCGTGATCGCCCCGGTCAGATAGCCCATGCGATCGGATTCGAGGAACAGCGCGCGGTCCAGCGCCGCGGTCGGCACCGTCTCGAAATAATTGGTGCGGTCGAAACTGGTGGTGCCGTTCAGGTCGGTCGCGCCGACCTGCTCCAGCGGTTCGAAGAAGTCGCCCGGCGCATTCTCGCTGCCGTTGAACATCAGATGCTCGAACAGGTGCGCGAAGCCGGTCTTGCCCTTCGGCTCGTGCTTCGACCCGACGTCATACCACACGCTGACCGCGACGACCGGCGCCTTGCGATCGGTGTGGACGATCACGCGCAGCCCGTTCTTCAGCGTGAATTGCGTAAAGGGGATGTCGACCGCCTTGACCAGCGTGGCGACGGGCGCGGCGGCGGGCGCGCCGCGCGCGGCCTGCGCGGTGGCGGCGGGGATCGCGAAGGGGGACGCCAGGACGGCCACGGCGACGCCGGCCGCCAGCAGGGAACGATGCGACAAGAAGGGATACTCCACGCGATGGTTACACCCGACACCATAGCGTGCCGCCATCGCCCGGCAAGCGCGGCGACGCGGGGTATTGACTGCCGATGCAATGATTGCCAATGCAACGATCGATGGGCTTCTACGATACCGCCAACCTCTATCCCGATTCGTCGATCGGCTATCTCGTGAAGGTGTGCAACCAGCTGGGGATGGCACATCTGGACCGTGCGTTCGCCGATGAGGGGCTGAGCGCGGTACACTGGTCGGCGCTGATCTCGATCCATTTCGGCCGCGCCCCGACCTGCGCCGCGCTCGCGCGCGACCTGGCGCATGACAAGGGCGCGATGACGCGGATGATCGACACGCTGGAGCAGAAGGGGCTGGTCCGCCGCCTGCGCAACGATGACGACCGCCGCGTGATCCAGCTGTCGCTGACGCCGGAGGGAGAAGCGGCGACGCTGCGCTGCCGCGATCGCGTCATCGCCTGCTGGAACGAATGGCTGACCGGCTGGACCCACGACGAGATCACCACCCTTATCGCGCAGCTGCAACGGCTGCGCGCCACGCTGGAGACTGCCGCCCCATGCGCCGCCTGATCCCCCCGCTCGCCGCCGCGCTGCTGACCGGCGCCTGCGCGGTGCCCGCGTCGCCGCCGTCGGTCGCGTCGAAGGGCGCGGCCGATCTGGCGCTGGCGGGGCCGGCGGTGGTGCTGGCGCCCGACTGGTGGACCGCGATCGGCGATCCGCAGCTCGACCGGGTCGTCGCCGATGCGCTGGCGGGCAACCCCTCGCTCGATGCCGCGGCCGCGCGCGTGCGCCAGGCGCAGGCCGCGCTGGCGCGCCAGGATGCGGAACGGTCGCCGGACGTCGCGCTCGACGCGCAGGTGCAGGGCGCGCGGCTGTCGGGCAACTACACCATCCCGCCGCCCTTCCGCGGCACCGTCCGCGCGCTCGGCACCGGACAGGCGGGGTTGTCGTGGAACCTCGACCTGTTCGGCCGGCAGAAGGCCGCGATCGAGGGTGCCGCGGCGCAGGCGCGCGCCGCCGCCTATGATCTGGCCGCCGCGCGGCTGATGCTGGCCGGGTCGGTGGTGCAGGCCTATGCCGAACTGGCGCGCGCCGAACGCCAGCGCGCGATCGCGACGCGCACCATCGCCGCGCGCGAGAATTCGCTGAAGCTGGTCGGCGTGCGCGAACGCAACCGGCTGGCCAGCCGCATCGACGTGGAAGCCGCCAACACGCTGCTGGCGCAGGCACGGCTGGCGCAGGTGCAGGCCGATGGCGCGCGCGCGCTGGCCGCCGATGCGCTGGCGGCGCTGGCGGGGCGCGGCGCGGACTATGCCGCCGCGCTAGGCCCGACGCGCCTGCCCGACGATGCCGCGCTGCCGGTGCCCGCGGTGCTGCCCGCCGATCTGCTCGCGCGCCGCGCGGACGTCGCCGCGGCGCAGGCGCGGG
>NZ_LSJO01000371.1:0-4933 GCF_001556735.1 Sphingomonas sp. CCH9-F2
GAACAGGAACGCGAGCGGCAGCGCGATGGCGACGGGCAGCGCCGCCACGCCGACGAAGCCCGCGCGCCAGCCGAAAGTCTGCGTGAGCCACACGACATAGGGCGGGGCGACGATCGCGATCAGCCCGGTGCCGGACAGGGCAATGGCGAGCGCGAGGCCGCGGTGCCGGTCGAACCGGCCGGCGATCGCGCGGGTCCACGCGATCGGCCCGCTGCCGCCGCCGAGCGTGGCGATGAGGGCATAGGCCAGGTAGAATAGCCAGATCTGCCCGCCGTTGCTTGCGGCCAGCAGAAAGCCGATCGCGACACCGACAAGGCCGATCAGCGCTATCGGGCGCGCCCCGTAGCGCTCGATCAGATGGCCGACGACCGGCGCGAACAGGCCGCCCAGCCCGCTGCTGAAAAGCAGCGCGGTCTGCACGTCCGCGCGCGACCAGCCGAATTCGCGACCCAGTGGATCGACGAAGGCGCCAATCGAATAGACCGCGATGCCGACCAATCCGAAGGCGATGCCTGCGACGCAGGCGATGAGCAGCCGGTATCCGCTCGCGAATTCTCCGGTGGCACGCGATGGCGCAGACGGCATCGGCGTCGATCCTCTCCTGACCGGGCGCGCCACCTGGATGGTCCGGCCGCTGCCCGATTGTCAGGATGGTCCGCTTGGACCTCGCCTGTCAACGCTAGTGTTGCAAACGTCAGTGATATGGGTCTTCGAGTCCCGACAGGATCATGTCGGCATAGGTTCGGCCGATCTGTTCGGCACTGACGTCGCTCTTGTCGGGGCGGAACCAGCGGTGGGTCCAGCCGATCACGCCGAAGATGCCGTTCGCGACAATCTCTGCCGGCCCCAGGTTGCGCAGGCTCTTGTCGGCATAGCCCTGTTCGATGATCGCGATCATGCTGTCACCGGTCGCGCGGTTGATCGCGCGCATGTCCTTCGACCACTGCGACCGCGCATCGCTGACGTGGCTGAGGTTCTCGCGAATGTAGATGTAGAACAGCGGATAATGTTCGCCGTACGACGTCATCAGCATGACGATCAGGTCGCGCAGCTTGCGGCGCGGCGACATATCGCTCGATTCGATCTGCTTGGCGAGTGCGCAGTTGCGTTCGACGACGGTGCGGACGATCTCGTCAAACAGCTGTTCTTTCGACGAAATATAGTAATAGAGCGAGGCGCGATCGACGCCCATTTCTTCGGCCACCGCGGCGATGCTGGCGCGTTCGAAACCCAGGCGGTTGAACACGCGCACCGCGGCCTCGGCGATTTCCTGGCGCTTGGCGCTGTAGGAGGCGCTGGAATCCTTGCGAGCGGCGGAGCGGCGGCGGCCGATGCCGCTTTCGGTCGCGGGCTGTTTCGTCGTCGTTGCGTCGTCCATGCCTTCCCCCCTTGACCTGTCCAGCTGCTCCGTCAAACTATCAACGTATCTGTTGATCAATTAGTCAAGGGTGGAGAGATCGATATCATGCCATCGAACGGTCCCGATCCGGCGTTCGCGCCGCTGCTGGCCGACCCGCGGACGGCGCTGCGGCCACCGGCGGGCGGCATGGCGATGGCCGAGTATCGCCGTCGGCTCGACCTGCCGATGGCGGCGGTGCGAGGGCCGGCGGTCGCTACGGTCGAAACCATCGCGATCGATACAAGCGTGCGGGCGCGCGTCTACGCCATCAGTGCCGAGCCGAACGGGACGATTCTGTTCCTGCACGGCGGCGGGTTCGTCATCGGTTCGCTCGAAACCCATGACGCGATGTGTCGAACCCTGGCCGTGGCCGGCGGCGCGCGGGTGGTCGCGGTCGAGTATCGCCTGGCGCCCGAGCATCCTTTTCCGGCCGCGTCGGATGATTGCCGGGCGGCGCTGCGTTGGGTGGTCGGGCAATATGGGAAGGACGGCATTGCGCTGTGCGGCGATAGCGCCGGGGGGCATCTCGCCGTCGGGCTGGCCCTGTACGCGGCAGCCGAAGATACACCGATCGCGGCGCTCGGGCTACTTTATCCGGTCGTCGCGCCGGAAGGCGACGGCGAAAGCTGGGCGCGATTCGGGACCGGGCATATCCTGACCCGCGACTGGATGCGCTGGGCATGGTCCGCCTATCTCGGCGATCCAGACACGATGTCGTCGCAACCGTCGCTGCTTGCCGCCGATCTGGCGCGCCTGCCGCCGACGCGGATCATCGTCGCAGAATGCGACCCGTTGCGCGATGAAGGCGAGGCGCTGGGGCGGGCGATCGCCTCCGCCGGGGGCGCCGTAAACCTGACCTGCGCACCGGGCATGATCCACGGTTTCGCCAGCCTGGCGATGCTGACGCCGGCCGCCGGTGACGCCCTAACCGAGCTTGCACGATATTTCTGTCAACATATGCGTTGACAGATTGCGGTGGGCCTGATTAGTTGGTCGCAACAGCGGCGCGGGATTTCCTGTGTACGCCAGGCGAGACGAGGCGATGACGCAGCGATCGGGAGAGAATGCACCGGACTGGCTGGCGGACGCCATCGCGCAGGCGAATATCCCGACGCTCGCCTGCGTCCTGGTCCACCTGACCGGCGACCGCGGCTGGGTCGAGGGGCGGTTCGTGCCCACCCGGACGCGCGGCCTCGACGACAATGATGACGGCGGTCTGCCTGACGCGATCCAGGCGGAAATTCGCACGGCAGCGTTGACGGCGATCGCCGACTGGTTCCGTGACGGCCGGGTCGCGCTGGTCGATCCCTCCGACGACCTATTGGTCGAGATGATGAGCGTGTCGCTCGGCGAGACGATCCCGCCCGATTATGCGGCGATGATCCGCCACGAACTGCAACTCGACGGCGGCGAGGCGCCCGAGGCCAGAAGCGAACCTGCCGTCGCGCCGCCGCCGGGCTTCACCGCGCTCATCATCGGCGCGGGCATTTCGGGGCTGTGTGCCGCGATTCAGTTCGCTGCCGCCGGTATCCCCTATCGCATCGTCGAGCGCCGCCCGGCGCTGGGCGGGGTGTGGTTCGAGAATCGCTATCCGGGCGCGGCCTGCGACGTGCCGAGCCACCTCTATTCCTTTTCCTACGCGCCGTTCCAATGGTCGCGTTACTTCGCCGGCAGCCGCGAGATCCACGCGTATCTGGAGGATGTCGCCGACCGCTACGACGTCCGCCGCCACATCCGTTTCGGCGTCGAGGTCACCGAAGCACGGTGGGATGAGGTCGCGCAGCAGTGGCAGGCCGACGTCGTCGATGCCGACGGCGCGCGCGAGACGCTGACCGCCAGCATCATCCTGAGCGGCGTCGGGGCCTTCAACAAGCCGCGCCTGCCGAACGTGCAGGGGATGGACCGGTTCGAGGGGCCGAGCGTCCACACCGCGCGCTATCCCGACGCGGGTCTCGACCTGGCCGGCAAGCGCGTCTTGCTGGTCGGCAACGGCGCGAGCGCGATGCAGGTCGCCCCCGCCATCGCCGATCAGGTCGAAAGCCTGACGATCGTCAACCGCACGCCGCAATGGGTCGCGCCGTTCCCGAAATTCCAGCAGACGATTCCCGAAGCGCTGCAGCGCCTGCTCCAGACGATGCCGCTCTACCGGCTCTGGTACCGCCTGCGGCTGAGCTGGGCGTTCAACGACAAGCAATATGACGCGCTGCGCCAGGACCCGACGTGGGACGGGCAGGGGCGATCGATCAACGCGATCAACGACGCGCATCGCCGTGGCCTGACCGCCTATATCGAGAGCGAACTCGGCGAGCGGCGCGACCTGCTGCCGCAGGTGCTGCCGAGCTATCCGCCGTTCGGCAAGCGCATGTTGCTCGACAACGGCTGGTTCCGCACGCTGGCGCGCCCGCATGTCGAACTGGTGACGGGGGCGGTGACCGAGGTGCTGGCGGACGGCGTCGTCACCAGCGACGGCGCGACGCACCGGGCCGACGCGATCATCTGGGCGACGGGCTTCGATGTCGTCAACCTGCTCGCCCCGATGCGGGTGTTCGGCATCGGCGGGCGTGAGCTGCACCGTGACTGGGACGGCGACGATGCGCGCGCGTATCTGGGGACGGTCGTGCCGGGTTACCCGAATTTCTTCTGCCTCTACGGCCCGAACACGCAATACGGGCACGGCGGCAGCCTGATCTCGGTGCTCGAACGCCAGATGCATTATGTGATGTCGCTGCTGCGGCAGATGTTCGCGAACGGCGTGGCTGTGGTCGACGTGCGGCGTGAGGTGCATGACGCCTACAACGCTAAGGTCGACGAGACGCATGCCGGGCTCGTGTGGACCTACCCCGGCGTCGATGGCTATGTCCGCAATTCGAAGGGGCGGATCGTCGTCAACAACCCCTTCCGCATCATCGACATGTGGCGGATGACCGACACCGCCGACCTGTCCGACTATGACGTGACCTATGGTGCGGATGCGCCTGCGATGGCGGCCGCACGATGAGCGTCGTGGTCAAGCGGCGCGGCCCGGCGCTGGTCATGATGATCGACCGGCCGGCGCAGCGCAACGCGGTGAACCGCACGGTGTCGATGGCGATGGCGGCGGCGCTCGACGAGCTCGATGCCGATCCGGCCCTGCGCGTCGGGATCGTGACGGGCGCCGGCGGCAATTTCTGTTCGGGCATGGACCTGAAGGCGTTCGTCGATGGCGAGCGGCCCGAGCTGGAGGGGCGCGGGTTCGCCGGCGTCACCGAACGCGGTCCGGCCAAGCCGCTGATCGCCGCGGTGGAGGGCTATGCGCTTGCCGGCGGGTGCGAACTGGCGCTGGCGTGCGACCTGATCGTCGCGAGCGAGACCGCGGTGTTCGGTCTGCCCGAGGCGGCGCGCGGGCTCGTCGCCGGATCGGGCGGGCTGGTGCGCTTGCGCGAGCGCATACCCCCCGCGATCGCGCTCGAATATGCGCTGACGGCGAAACGGATGGATGCCGCGACCGCGCAACGCTGGGGGCTGGTCAACCGGCTGGTGCCGGCGGGTCAGGCG
>NZ_LSJO01000372.1:0-41593 GCF_001556735.1 Sphingomonas sp. CCH9-F2
CCAACTGGCGCTGCGCCCGACCCAGCTGCCCCGCGACGCCCGCCGCCGCCAGCCGCACCCCCACCGCGCCGGGCGCGCGCGCCGCCGCGCGGTCCAGCACCGCCGCGGCGCGTTCGGGCTGGCCGACGCCGTTCAGCACCGCGCCGCGCACCAGCGCCAGTTCGACCGTGTCGGGCGCCGCCTCCAGCGCGCGCAGCGCCGCCGCCGCATCGCCGCTGCGCATCCAGCGCAATTGCGCCCAATCACGGTGCGCCACCGCATAATCCGGGCGCCGCGCGACCGCCGCGGCGAACGCGCGATCCGCCTCGTCCCACCGGCCCAGCGTCTGCAGCGCGCGGGCATGGACCAGATGCGTCTCCGGCGCGTCGCCCCCCGCGGCAAAGGCGCGCGCGCACGCCGCCACCGCGCCCGCGGCATCGCCCGCATCGCCCAGCCGCGCGGCCAGGTTGTGCGCCGATACCGCGTCGCGCGCGCTCATCCCCGCCGCTTCTTCGGCGCCAGCGCCGACAGGACGCCGCGCACGGTGCGCACCTCCTGGCTCGACCATGCCGGCTTGGTCAGCAGCGTGCGCAGCATCCGGCGAGTCGCAACGGTACGGTCGGGCGGGAAGAAATAGCCCGCTTCGTCCAGCATCGCGTCCAGCTGCGCGATCATCCCGTCCAGCTCAAATTGCGATGCGGGCGGGTTCAGCTCGACCTCCGGCGGACTGGCCAGCGCCACCCCCTTCGACCATTCATAGGCGACCAGGATCACCGCCTGCGCCAGGTTCAGGCTGCCGAACTCGGGATTGATCGGCACCGTCACGATCGTGCGCGCCAGCGCGACGTCGTCGGTTTCCAGCCCCGACCGCTCCGGCCCGAACAGGATCGCGGCGCGCGCCGTATTGCGGTGGATCGCCGCGGCGGCGGCCTCGGGCGTTACCACCGGCTTGGTCACCCCGCGCTTGCGCACCGTGGTGGCATAGACGTGCGCACAATCCGCCACCGCCTCCGCCACGCTGTCGAACACCCGCGCCTGCTCCAGCACCACATCGGCCCCGGATGCGGCAGGCCCCGCCTGCGGATTGGGCCAGCCGTCGCGCGGCGCGACCAGCCGCAGCTCGGTCAGCCCGAAATTGAGCATCGCCCGCGCCGCCTTGCCGATATTCTCGCCCAGTTGCGGGCGGACCAGGACGATCACGGGGGGCGGGGCGGCGCTACGGCCATCCGTTAGGTTCTCGTCGGCGTCGAGCGAACCCGTAGCTGCCTCCTTCGTTCGGTTCGAGCCAGCGTCGAGCGAAGCCGAAACTGCCCCATCCGTTCGGTTCGAGCCAGCGTCGAGCGAAGCCGAGACGCGCGGTCGAGAACGCGCCGCCGCGGAGACACCGGCCCAATCGCCCGCAAACAGCGCTTCCTTCTTTTTCCGCGACCAATCCTTGACCTGGCGCTCGCGCTCCAGCGCCTCGATCCGGGTCGGGAAATCCTGCGCCCACATCAACGCGGTCGGTCGGCGGTCGTGGGTATAGCCGGGGATCGTCCCCTCCTGATGCTGCGCAACGCGGCGTTCGAGGTCGTCGGTATGACCGGTGTAATAGCTGCCATCGGCACAGCGCAGGATATAGACCCAGAAGCTCATCCGAGAGCGCCTATCCCTCGACACGCCCTCTCGACAAGCTCGATGGCTGCTCGGGACGAACGGAAGGCGGTGCGAAAGCGAAGGATCGCGCGACACGGGGGACGGCTATCCCCGCCCCGCTTCCTCCACGCTGCCCGCGAATTCCTCGAAATCGCGCGCCTCGCTGAACTCGCGATACACGCTGGCGAAGCGGATATAGGCGACCGAATCCAGCCCCTTCAGCCCGTCCATCACCATCTCGCCGATTCGCTTGGACGACACCTCGGCCTCACCGCTCGTCTCCAGCTGGCGCTGGATGCCGCTCACCAGCTTTTCCAGCTGGATCGCCTCGACCGGGCGCTTGCGCGCCGCGATCGACACCGAACGCAGCAGCTTGTCGCGTTCGAACGGTTCGCGGCGATGCTCGCTCTTCACCACGGTCAGCTCGCGCAGCTGGATGCGCTCGAACGTGGTGAAGCGCGCGCCGCACCCCTCGCACTGGCGCCGGCGACGGATCGCCGCCCCGTCGTCGGTGGGGCGGCTGTCCTTTACCTGGCTGGCCTCATGTCCGCAAAAGGGGCAGCGCATCGTAAGGGGTCACAGCCCCTTGTTCTTGGTGCCCTTGTGATACGCCCAGGCGGCGCCCGCCAGCGCGCCGAACACGGGGCCGACGAACGGCACGGGGATCGCCACCACCGCGCCCAGCGCACCCCATTTGGCCATGCTCTTGCCCAGCCCCGGCGTACCCTTCACGGTCGACTGCACCTCACCGATCTTCTCGTCGAACTTCGCCACCATCGGCCTCCTTACTGGTAGATCGGGAACCGAGCGCACAACGCGCGGACACGTTCCCGCACGTTCGCCTCGACCGCCGCGTCGCCCGCCTCGCCCTGCTTGGCCAGCCCGTCCAGCACATCGGCGACCATGTTGCCGATCTCGCGGAATTCGGCGGTGCCGAACCCGCGGGTGGTGCCCGCCGGGCTGCCGACGCGGATGCCGCTGGTCTTCACCGGCGGCAGCGGGTCGTTGGGAATGCCGTTCTTGTTGCAGGTGATGCCGGCGCGCTCCAGCGCTTCGTCCGCGTCCTTGCCGGTGACGCCCAGCGGGGTCAGGTCGACCAGCGCCAGATGCGTGTCGGTGCCCCCGGACACCAGGTCCGCGCCGCGCTCCTTCAGCGTCGCGGCCAGCACCTTGGCGTTTTCGACGACGCTGGCGGCATAGCTCTTGAACTCGGGCCGCAGCGCCTCGCCGAACGCCACCGCCTTGGCGGCGATGACGTGCATGAGCGGCCCGCCCTGCAGGCCGGGGAACACCGCCGAGTTGATCTTCTTCGCGATCGCCTCGTCATCGGTCAGGATCATGCCGCCGCGCGGGCCGCGCAGCGTCTTGTGCGTGGTGGTGGTGACGACATGCGCATGGCCGAACGGCGTCGGATGGACGCCGGCCGCGACCAGCCCCGCGAAATGCGCCATGTCGACCATGAAGGTCGCGCCGACCTGGTCCGCGATCGCACGGAAGCGCGCGAAGTCGATGTGCCGCGGATAGGCCGAACCGCCCGCGATGATGATCCGCGGCCGATGTTCCTTCGCCAGCGCCTCGACCGCGTCATAGTCGATCAGGTGGGTGTCGGCGGTGACGCCGTACTGCACCGCGTTGAACCACTTGCCGCTCTGCGCCGCGCGCGCGCCATGCGTCAGGTGCCCGCCGGCATCCAGGCTGAGGCCCATCACCGTGTCGCCCGGCTTGGCCAACGCCAGCATCACCGCGCCGTTCGCCTGCGCGCCCGAATGCGGCTGGACGTTGGCATAGCCGCACCCGAACAGCTGCTTGGCACGCTCGATCGCCAGCGTCTCGACCTCGTCCGACGGATGGCAGCCCTGATAGTAACGCTTGCCCGGATAGCCCTCGGCGTACTTGTTGGTGAAGACGCTGCCCTGCGCCTCCAGCACCGCGCGGCTGACGATATTCTCCGACGCGATCAGCTCGATCTGCGTCTGCTCGCGGGTCAGCTCGTGCGTGACGCCGGCGAACACCGCCGGATCGGCATCGGCCAGCGCGCGGGTGAAGAAACCGTCCGGCTGGACGTCATGAAGGGCGGCGGGGTTCGTGCTCATACGGACTCCTTGAGCATGTCGACGCGCGCGGCATGGCGCCCGCCGAGGAAATCGGTGGACAAAAACGCGCGGACGCAGGCGCGGGCCATTTCTGGCCCGATCAGCCGCGCGCCCATCGCGATGGCATTGGCATCGTTGTGGCTGCGCGCCAGTTCGGCGGACAGCGGCTCGGCGACCAGCGCGCAGCGCACCGCCGGGTTGCGGTTGGCGGCGATCATGATGCCGATCCCCGATCCGCACAGCGCGATCCCGCGCTCCGCCGCGCCCGTTGCGATCGCATCGGCCAGCTTGCGGCCATAATCGGGGTAATGGACGCTGGCGTCGTCATGGGTGCCGAGGTCGAGCATCTCATGCCCCTCGGCGGACAGCCAGTCGCGCAGGTCGTTCTTGAGCGGGACGGCGGCATGATCGCAGGCGATCGCGATACGCAAGGGGGGCGACTCCCATGGCGGTGGAACGTCCGCGAGCCTGTAGCCGCGCCCGCGCGCGAACGCCACCCGGAACACGCGCGGATCGCCATGGGTTGGTCGGGGATGACCCGAGCCCTTTCCCTCGCGCTGTGCGCGCTCCCGCTCGCCGCCTGCGGCCAGCCCGCTGCGACCGATACCACCCCCGGCAATGCGGTGATGCCGACCGCGACGCCGTCGAACGAGGCGGTCACCCCCTCGGTCGCGCCCGCGGCCGATGCGGTCGCGAAGCCGGAGGCAGAGTATCTCGGCCGCTGGGTCGGGGTGGAGGGAATGGTCCTCAATGTCACGAAGCGTGCGGGCGGCGGCGTCACGCTGGATATGCAATGGGATCTCGACCACCACGGCACCTTCCCCGGAACGGTGACCGCGCAGGGGCTGCGCTTCACCCGCAACGGCGTGGATGAGGTCGCGGTGCCGGGTAACGGCGACGCCACCGGCCTTAAATGGCTGGCAGGAAAAAAGAATTGTCTGACGGTGAAGCCCGGAGAAGGATATTGTCGGACCTGACGATGGGTGGACGCCATCCGGCCCGCGCCATAGGGTCGCGCGGATCGAGGGGGGATAAGCGATGGAACAGCTGCGCGCCTGGATCGGCTCGGAAGAGACCGCGCATGACATCGTCACCCCGTCACTGGTCGAAAAATTCCGGGCCACGCTGGGGCTGGTCGACGAACCCGGGATCGCGCCGCGGCTGATTCACTTCTGCCTTTGCCAGCCCGCGGCGGAAGCCGCGGCGCTGGGACCGGACGGGCACCCGCGGCGCGGCGGGTTCCTGCCCCCGGTGCCGCTGCCGCGACGCATGTGGGCGGGCGGCGACATCGAATTTTCCGGCGACCTGCGCGTCGGAGAGGCGGTCACCCGACGCTCGCGCGTGGCGGATGTGGTGGTGAAGGACGGGCGTAGCGGCACCTTGTGCTTCGTCACCGTCGATCATGCGATCGATCGCGCCGACGGGAGCTGCGCGGTCCGCGATCGCCAGACGATCGTCTATCGCGACGCCGCCATCGCGCAGCCGCCCGCCGCGCCGGCACCCGCGCCGGAGGGCGCGATGGTCGAGACGATGACGCCATCGCCGACGCTGCTGTTCCGCTATTCCGCGCTCACCTTCAACGCGCACCGCATCCATTACGACCAGCCCTATGCCACGCAGGTGGAGGGTTATCCGGGGTTGGTCGTGCACGGCCCGTTGCAGGCGACGCTGCTGATCGACCTGGCGACGCGCCGCGGCGGACGCGCGCCGGATCGCTTCACGTTCCGCAGCCTGTCGACGATCTTCGACACCGACACGCTGCGCTGCCACGCCGGCGCGCGCGACGGCGCGACGATGCGGCTGTGGACCGCGCGCCCCGGCGGCCCGGTGGCGATGCAGGCGGAGGCGACGTGGAACGACTGACGCCGCGGCGCCTCAGCCCGCGGCCAGTTCCTTGAGCGGCACCGACGCGTCCGCCAGCCGCTCCGCCGGAATCGCCGCGCCCGCCACGACCAGCGCGCGTCCCTGCACATAATCCTTGATCGCGTTGACGCAGTCGAGCGCGATCACCCGCCCCTGCTTCAGATACACCAGCGAGAAACTGCGCGTCGCCGGATCGCCGCGCAGCACCGCCGCGTCATGACCGGTCGACAGGCCGACGGTCTGCAGCTTCAGGTCGTACTGGTTCGACCAGAACCACGGGACGGCGTCATATTCCTCCGCCGCGCCGGTCAACAGCTTGGCGACGATCATCGCCTGGTCGTTGGCGTTCTGCACCGATTCCAGCCGGATCGACGCGCCCTCGGCAAAGCGGTTGGCGTGCAGCGCGCAGTCGCCGATCGCCAGCACGTCGGGCAGCGAGGTGCGGCACTGCGCGTCCACCGCCACGCCGTTGCCCCCCTCGGCCCCCGCCGCCAGCAACGGCTCGACCGCGGGGATGATGCCGATGCCGACGATCACCATCTCGCACGACAGCGTCTCGCCATCGGCCATCCGCACCCCGGTGACGCGCGCACCGTCGCCGACGATGCAATCGACGCGCGCGTCCAGCCGCACCTCGACGCCATGCGCGCGATGCTCCGCCTCATAGAAGCGCGACAGCGGTTCGCCCGCCACCCGCGCCAGCACGCGCGGCAACGCCTCCAGCAACACCACCTGCTTGCCCAGCTTGGTCAGGACCGCCGCCGCCTCCAGCCCGATATAGCCGCCGCCGATCACCACCACGCGGCGCGTCGCGGGCAATTCGCCCATCAGGCGGTCAACATCCGCTCGGGTGCGCACCGCATGGACCCCGGTCAGGTCGTGGCCGGCGCAGGTCAGCCGCCGCGGGCTGCCGCCGGTCGCCCAGATCAGCGTGCCGTAACCGATCGCCTCGCCGTCCTCGCTCGTCACCCGGTGCGCCGAGGGGTCGACCGACACGATCCGCCTGCCGGGGATCATCGCCACCTGCTTCTCGTCCCAGAAGGCGGCCGGGCGCAGCAGGATGCGCTCGAACGGCTTGTCCTGCGCGAGATATTCCTTCGACAGCGGCGGCCGTTCATAGGGCAGTTCCGGCTCGTCGCCGATCAGCGCAATCGTGCCCTCGAACTTGCGCTGGCGCAGCGCGATCGCCGCCTGCGCGCCCGCATGACCGGCACCGACGATGACGATATCGAACTGCCTCATTGCGCTCTCCCCAGCTTGTCGCCTCGCCGATGCACCAGCGCGCGCGCCGCATCAATAGGGCGGCGGCGCCCGTTCGCGCTGCGCACGCGCCGCCTGCGCCCACCAGATCAGGTCGCGTGCGAAGCGCCCGAACGCACGTTCCAGCGACGCGCCGGCATCGCCGATCGGCCGCCCGTCCGCATCCAGCGTCGCCGCGATCGGCCCGGCGGTTAGCGTGCTCGGGATCACCGGCATCCCCATTTCTGGAAGGATCGCATGCCAGATCGAATTGGCGCGCGCCCCCGCCAGCCGCCCCGCCGAATAGCTGGCGATCGCCGCGGGGCGCCAGAACCATTCCTCCAGGAAATGGTCGGTCAGGTTCTTCAGCCCGGGCTGTGGCCCCCAATTATACTCGCCCGTGACGAATACGAACGCATCCGCCGCACGGATACGCGCCGCCAGCGCTTCCATCGCCGCCGGCGCCTCGCCCTTCGGATGTTCCTTGTACATGCGGTCCAGCATCGGCAGCCCGACCTCCTGCGCGTCGACCAGTTGCGCGTCGTGTCCGTCGCTGCCGAAACGCTCGACAAGGAAGCGCGCCAGCCGGATGCCGGCACGATCGGCGCGATACGAACCATAGAGGATCAGGATGTTCATGCCCCCACCTTGCCGCGCGCAACGGGGCCGGTAAACCGGTCGCCGGTAATTGGGAGAGAGTGGCGCGATGGCACCGCATCAGGCGACGGGCGACGGCACGGCGGGAACCGCGGGCGCACCTGGCAGCGCCGACATCCGGCTGGTCATTTCCGCCTCCGCGCTCGGCACCGTGTTCGAATGGTATGACTTCTTCATCTACGGCACGCTGGCGGCATCGGGGATCATCGGCCGGGCCTTCTTCCCCGCCGGCAACGAAACCGTGCAGACGCTGCTGGCCTGGGCCGGCTTCGCGGTCGGTTTCGGCTTCCGCCCGCTCGGCGCGGTGGTGTTCGGCTATCTGGGCGACCGGCTGGGGCGCAAATACACCTTCCTTGCCACCATCGCGCTGATGGGGATCGCCACCGCCGGGGTCGGCCTGACGCCGGAGGCATCGGCGATCGGCATAGCCGCGCCGGTCATCATCCTCTTGCTGCGCGTGGCGCAGGGGCTGGCGCTGGGCGGCGAGTATGGCGGCGCGGCGATCTATGTCGCCGAACATTCGCCGCGCGGCCGTTCGGGCTTCTACACCAGCTTCATCCAGGCCGGGGTCGTCGGCGGCTTCCTGCTCAGCCTGGCGGTGATCCTGATCGTCAAGGCGGCGCTGCCCGCCGCGACGTGGAGCACCTGGGGCTGGCGCATCCCGTTCCTGTTCTCGGTCGTGCTGCTCGCCATCTCGCTGTGGATGCGCCTCAAACTGTCGGAAAGCCCCGTCTTCCAGAAGATGCGCGCCGCCGGGGAACAGGTCGCCAACCCGATCAAGGAAAGCTTCACCTATCCCGGCAACCTGAAGCGGATGATCGTCGCGCTGTTCGGCATCGCCGCCGGGCTGACGGTGATCTGGTACACCGCGATGTTCACCGTCCTGTCGTTCCTCCAGACGACGATGCGCGTGGAGGAAACCACCGCGCAGGTCATCACCGGCGTCGGCGTGGCGGCGGGGGTGGGCTGGTTCCTGCTGTTCGGGCATGTCTCCGACCGGATCGGGCGCAAGAAGCCGATCGTCGCGGGCTATGTGCTGACCTTGGTGCTGCTGTTCCCGATCTTCTGGCTGATGGGCGCGGCCGCCAATCCGGGACTGGCGCGCGCGGCGGATACGCAGCCGGTGGTCGTCCATGGCCCGACGTGCAGCTACAGCCCGTTCGACAAGGTGCAGGCGACGCCGTGCGGCAAGCTGCTCGACCATCTGTCGAAAAAGGGGGTGCCCTATTCGGTGACGGCCGCACCCGACACCTATGTCGCGGTCGGGTCGGGCGACGTGACGGTGACGACGCCGCAGGAACTGGACGCCGCGCTGACGCGGGCCGGCTATGATCTGACGCCGGTGCGCCCGTCCCCGGGCAATATCGCGCTGATCCTGGTCGCGATCCTTGCCATGTCGATGCTGTCGGGGATCACCTATGGCCCGGTCGCCGCGCTGCTGGCGGAGATGTTCCCGCCCGCGATCCGCTATTCCTCGCTGTCGATCCCCTATCATCTGGGCACCGGCTATTTCGGTGGGTTCCTGCCGTTCATCAGCCAATATATCGTCGCGAAGACCGGCGATCCCTATGCCGGGCTGTGGTACACGTTCGCGGTCGTGGTGATGGCGCTGCTGGTAACCCTGTTCGGGCTGAAGGAGGATCGCGGCGGCGCCGCCGCGGTGGCGTGATCGCGCCGCGCGCGCTACCTGCGCGGGCATGACTGCCGTTCCGCACGCCGCCCCCCACCGCCTGCGCCTGTCCGCCGATGCGCTGGTCGCCAACTGGCGCGCGCTGGCGCGGATGAGCGGCGCGCGCGCGGCGTGCGGCGCGGCGGTGAAGGCCGACGGCTACGGCCTGGGCGCGGCGGCGGTGGTGCAGCGGCTGGCGGCGGCGGGATGCCGCGACCTGTTCGTGTCGAGCTGGGCGGAGGCGGCGGCGCTGCCCGTCGCGGCGCCGCTCGGCTTGTCCGTCCTGCACGGCGTCCGCGCCGAGGACATGCCGCTCGCCGCCGCGCTGCCGCATGTCCGCCCGGTGCTCAACACCGCGCAGCAGGTCGCGCGCTGGCGCGATGCCGGCGGGGGCCGGGCGTGCGACGTGATGGTCGACACCGGCATGAACCGGCTGGGCATCGCGCCGGCGGACATCGCCGGCGGGCTGCTCGACGGCCTCGTCATCGACACGCTGATGAGCCATCTGGCCTGCGCCGACGAACCCGCTGCGGCGATGAACCGCGACCAGTTGCATCGCTTCGCCGCGTTGCGCGGGGCGACGCGCGCGCGGCGGATGAGCCTGGCCAATTCCGCCGGGATCGCGCTGGGCGCCGATTATGCCTTCGACCTCACCCGGCCGGGGCTGTCGCTGTACGGCGGCGTCCCCTGCCCCGCGCTGGCCGACACGATCCGCCCGGTCGTGACGATCGAGGCGCAGTTGCTCCAGCGCCGCATCGTGCGCGCGGGCGAGGTGGTCGGGTACAACGCCACCTGGGTTGCCCCCGCCGACACGCCGGTCGGGACCGCCAACCTGGGCTATGCCGACGGCTACGGCCGCGGCTTTTCCGATCGCGGCCGCGCGCAGGCGGTGGCCGGCGACGGGCCATGGCTGCCGGTGATCGGCCGCGTTTCGATGGATCTGGTCGCGCTCGACCTCACCGGCACCACGCTGGCGGAGGGCGACTGGATCGCGTTCGACCCCGACCTGCCCCGCGCCGCCGCCGCCTCGGGCCGCAGCCAGTACGAACTGCTCACCGGGCTGGGCAAAAGGTTCGACCGCGTCTGGGCATAGAAAAAGGGCCGCTTCCCGTGGGGGAAGCGGCCCGTCGGTCACGTAGCGACGACCGGATCAGAACTTCGCGCGGAAACCGGCATAGAAGAACCGGCCCGTCGGATCGTACAACGATCCAGCCTCGTTGCCGAGCAGGTCGTACGGCGGGCGCGTATTGGTGAAATTGTCGACACCGACGTAGAACTGCGACCCCTGCTGAAGGTCGAATTCGGCGCGGATGTTATGATACCATTGCGCCGGGTAATAGGGGAACGGCGTCGCATCGGGATTATAGGGCGCGCGGCCCTGCAGCGGGAAGAAGGTTTCATATTCGAAACCGTTCAGGATCTGCTTCCCGATATACTGCACCTGGTAGTTAAACGACACGGCGCCCGTATCCAGGATGTTGGTCACCTGGAAACGCCATTCCGGATCACCCAGTTCGAACTTCTGCTGGTTGATGAAGTCTGGCTGGCTGATGTCGGTGTAGTTGTCGCGCTTGATGAGGTAGCTCGCCAGACCGCGGATGTTGAACGTCACCCCGTCCCCGAAGTCGTGACGATAGCCAGCGTCGACGTCGATCCCGCTCGTCTTCTGCCGGGCGTAGTTGAACGGGCGACCAAAGGTGGAAAAGCCGGGGTTGTTGATGGTGACGACCGAACCGCCCTGAATGACCGTCGTCTGGCCGGCGAACGTGCCGTTGGGCAGGCGGTTGACGGAGGCGCAGAACGGATTGTCGATGCCCGACGGATTGTCGTAGCATTGCTCGAGAACCGTCTGCGGCGCGAGCGTGAAGATGACGTTCTTCACCTCGATGTTCCAATAATCGACCGACAGGTTGAAGCCCGGCAGCGCGCTGGGCTGGAACACGCCACCCAGCGTGAAGCTGCGTCCACGCTCTTCCCGAAGCAGCGGGTTCCCCGTATTGGCCGCCGCCACGCCGCCGTTCGGACGGTTGGTGAACGGCTCCGTCGTGGTGACACCGCCGACCGTGAAGGTTTGCGTCGTCGGCACACCCGCCGCCGCGCAATTTCGCACACGGTTCGGGTTGTTGTTGATGTTGATCGTGCTGCACGGGTCAGCAAATGCGTTGTTGAAGGTCTGACTCGCCGCATTGAACAGGTTGCCCAGCGTCGGTGCGCGTACCGACTGCTGATAGCTGCCGCGGAAGCGCAGATCGCGCACCGGCGCCCAGGTGACGCCGCCGTTCCAGGCCCACACCGTGCCCGTCTGGCCGAGGTTATAGTCGGAGACGCGTGCCGCCCCCTCGACCGTCAACTCGTGGAAGAAGGGCGTGTTGGCGAGGAGCGGGAAGCGCACCTCGGCATAGGCTTCCTTGATCTTGTAGGTCGGCGGCGTGAACGCCGGGATGATGTTTAGGAAGGTCTCGCCCGCCGCGGTGCGCGGATCATAGGTCGCGAACTGCTTCTCGGTGCGGTATTCGCCGCCCACCGCGAAGCCCACGGGGCCGCCCGGCAGGTTAAAGAAGCTCGCGGTGTCGCCCGAAAGGAAACCCGACAGGACGAACTGTTCGTTGCGCTGCTTGCGCCACGAGGTGTAGCCGAAATACGCCAGCGATCGCGGATCGACGTTGCCGATGCCGAAAAGGTTGGCGGGCACGCAGTTCGGATCATCGTTGGCGGTGCTGGCGTCGCCGTTCACGGCGCAGATCGCACGCACACCGTTGGGGCCGGTAACGAAGTTGGTGCCGGTGTAACCCGCCGGTGCGGCAACCGCGTTGACCGCCTTGCCGAACGGGCTGTTCAGGTTAAATCCACTCCCCGAGGACAGGATGTTGCCGCCGGTTTCGTAATAGCCGTCGTAGCGGCCGTAGTTTGCGGAGACTTCGTAGCGGAAGTTATCGGCGAACGAGCCACCGACACCGCCGACGATGCGGAACGTCTCGCGCTTGTGGCGCTCGCCACGCGGGCCGAAGTCCTGGTTGTTGCGGCCGATCGTGAACGTCGTCACGCCCGGTGCCAGCACGCTCTGCAACAGCGCTCGCGCCTGATCGGTCAGGAACGGGTTGGCGGTGCTGAGCGTGTAGGTGCCGAAGGTGGGGGATGATTCCTGCAGCGCATTCACGCGGGTGTAGGACGCCTCGACGAACGGACGGAACGCCGGGGACACCTCGAACGCGGCGTTGATGTTGGCGTTGAACCGCTCCAGCCCGGGCTGGAACTGGCCATTGCCACGCAGCGTGGAGCCGAGCCCGCCGATGCAATTGCCCGACTGGAACGGGCGGAAATCGGTGCCGCACGGGTTGCGGATCAGCGTGCCGTCGTTCTGGAAGACGAAACCGTTGCCGAACTGCGCCAGCGCGTTCGAGCTGTTCGGGTTGAACAGGCCCGAGCAGGCGAGGCCGCGACGTGCGTTGAAGGCGGCTGTCGATTCACCCGCTGCCGGCGCGACCGGGCAGGTCGCGACGAACAGGCCGTATTCCGACGTTTCCGTGCGGCGCAGCCCGCCGATGAACGCGGTATCGGGGATGCCGTCGCCCGTCGATGGCTCCGCGCCGCGGATCGGCCCGTTCGACGGATTGTTCTGGGACGAAGTGTTCTGCACCAGCTGGAACTGACGACGGTCGCGCCCCTGTTCGCGCTGATTGTAGAATAGCGGATTTGCCTTCGCATATTCCAGGGCAACGGTGATGTTTCCCCGCCCTTCGGCGAAGTTCTTGCCGGCAATGCCGCTCAGCGAATAGGATCCGCGGTCACCCTCGCCGGAAATGCCGCCCTGGCCGCGCAGCTGCAGGCCGTCATAGTCGCGCTTCAGGATGAAGTTGACCACGCCCGCGACCGCGTCCGACCCGTAGATCGCAGAGTTGCCGCCGGTGACGACGTCGACGCGCTCCAGCAGGTCGGCGTTGACGTTGTTCACGTCCCACTGGAACCCGCCGGGCGAGGTCGACACGTGGCGACGACCGTTGATGAGCACCAGCGTGCGGTCGATGCCAAGGCCGCGTAGATCGAGGAAGTTCGAACCGGCGGTGCCGATGAAGCGGGTCGAGTTCGCCTGGCTGTAGGTCGCGCGAAGCTGGGGCAGTTCGTTCAGCTGATCGCCGACCGAGATCGTGCCTGTCGCCAGGATGTCCTGCGGTCCGACCGACGTGATCGGGATCGTCGAGGCCAGATTGGGACGGTTAATGCGCGAACCGGTGACGACGATCTCGGCACCGGCCTCGGCCTCGGCAACCTGCTCCTCGGCGAGTTGCTGACCGGTGTCGTCCCTTGACGACGTCTGCGCAGACACGGACGGAGCGAGCACAAGCGTGCCCATGAGCGCAGTCGCGCCCAGAAAAGCTTTTACTTTCATCTGACCCTCGATGAACGGTGAGTTCGTTCATCTAACAGACAGGTTTTGCGTCGCTGTTGGCAAGATACCGGTAACGACCCATCACTGTTTTTTCATGCGTGTTGCAGATTTGCGACAGAAATGGAAATGCTTCGTTACATTTGTGCATCAGCGTATTGTATCACTCAACCACTCTGCCAGCGGCTCCCACACCGCCGCGCGCGCGCCGCTGCCCACCACCATCCCGACATGCCCCACCGTCAGGTCGCGGCGGTCGGCAAGGCCGGCAGCGGTGGCGGCGGGGACGATGCGGTCGCTGAGCGAGACGAACTCGGCCGCGGGACAGCGCAGCGCGGACGGGTCGATGACGGCGCCGCCGACCCGCCATTCGTCCCGCCCGGGCCGGTCCTGCGCCATCAGCGTGTCGAACAGGTCGGCGCCCGCGGCATGGGTCAGCGGCGCGCCGCCATTGGCCCAATCCTCCAGCAGCACGAACGTCGCCGCGCGCGCCGCGTCCATCGTCGCGAACGCCTCGTATTTGGCGATGGTGCGCGCCGGGTCGAGACGCCAGAACGCGGTCTGCAGCACCTCCATCGGCAACACCCCCAGCGCGCGTGACGCGGGGGCCGCTTCCCGCCACAACGCCGCCAGCGCCGTGCGCGCCGCCTCGCCATATCCGGAGAAGCGCCACGGCGCGGCGATCGTCACGACGCCCGCGACCCGGTCCCCCAGCAGCTGCGCCGCCGCCAGCGCCAGCGTGCCGCCCAGGCAGTAACCCACCAGCACCGGCGGCCGCTCCAGCTTCGCGACCAGCGGCAGCAGCCGGTCGGTGACATGCCCCGCCAGGTCCAGCGCGGCGTCCTGCGCGCGCGGACTGCCCCAGTCGACCAGCCACGCCGGAAACCCCGCCGCCGCGACATGCCCGATCAGCGAGCGCCCCGGCGCCAGGTCCAGCACGAACGGCGGGTTGATGAGCGAGGGGACGAACACCACCGGCGGCAGGTCGCCGCGCCCCCGGCCGTCACCGCGCAGCCGCGCCGCGCCCTTGCGGAACCGCGCGGGCTTCATCCGCCGCACCGTGCGCGGTGCCTCCTGATAGCGGCGCAGCCCCGCCAGCGCGGCGGCGCGGCGCTCCGGCGATGCTGCGGTCTCGCCGCGCAGCATGTCGATGAACAGCGGCAAAGGCCGGGGCCCGTGTTGCGGCGCGGTATTTTGTGCGGTACCGCATGGAAAAACGGTCATGGGGAGCTTTCACGATGAAGAAGCAGTCGAACGCCGACGGGGCCGTGGTCATCAAGAAATACGCCAATCGCCGGCTCTACAATACCGAAAGCTCCTCCTACATCACGCTCGAACATCTCGCCGCGATGACGCGCGAGGGGCGTGAATTCCGTGTGGTGGACGCCAAGACCGACGAGGATATCACCCACAATGTCCTGACCCAGATCATCATGGAGGAGGAAAGCCGCGGGCAGACGATGCTGCCGGTCAATTTCCTGCGCCAGCTGATCGCGCTGTACGGCGATTCGATGCAGGCGATGGTGCCCGGCTATCTCGATGCGTCGATGGACAGTTTCCGCCGCAACCAGTCGCAGTTCAAGTCCGCGGTGGAGGGCGCCTTCGCCGGTTCTCCCTTCGCGGAGATCGCCAAGCACAACATGGCGATGTTCGAGGCGGCGGCCAATGCGTTCAAATCGGGCGCGGTCGCCCCCGGCACCGCCGCGCCCGCCGCCTCCCCCGCGGGCGGCACCAAGGACAGTGAAATCGCCGCGCTCAAGGCCGAGCTCGCCAGCCTCCGCGAGAAGGTCGACAAGCTCGGCGAATGAGCCGCCCGCGCGCGCGGTCAGCGCGGCTTGACGAACTTCAACGTCATGCGGTCGCTTTCGCCGATTGCGGTATATTTGGCGCGGTCGACGTCCTTCAGCGCGAGGGTCGGCGGCAGCGTCCACACGCCCTGGGGATGATCGTGCGTATCCTTCGGATTGGCATTGACGGCGCTTTCGCCCGCCAGCCGGAATCCTGCCGCCTCGGCCAGCCGGATCACGCTGGACCGCTTGACATAGCCGCTGTCGCGCTCGCGCGCGGCATCTGCTTCCTCGGGCAGGCGGTGGTCGACGACGCCCAGCGTGCCGCCCGGGCGCAGCATCGCGAACCACGCCTTGAAGGCGTTCGCCGGCACGTCGCCGCCCGCCATGGTCAGGTTGTGGACGTTGCGGAACGTCAGCACCACGTCCTGGCTGCTCGCGGGCACGTCGGTGGCCCCCGTCGCCGGGTCGATCGTGGCGACCGTCCCCTTCAGCCCCTTCGCCGCCAGCATCGCGCGGGCGGCGTCGGCGCTCTTCCCCGGGGTGGTCAGCGCGGTGTAGCTGCCCTTGCCCGCCGGGATGCGCGCCAGGATCTGGGTGTACCAGCCGCCGCCGGGCGAGAATTCGACCACCTTGGACGCGGGCGTCACGCCGAAGAAGGTGAGCGTTGCCGCCGGATGGCGCGCGGCGTCGCGCGCGCGGTCCTCGGCGCTGCGTTCGGGCGCGGCGACGGCGCGCGCCACCGCCGGGTCGATGCGCGGTGCCGGCGCGGCGTGGAGCATGGCGGCGGTGCCGGCGATCGCGATGACGGCGATCGGCACGGACGAACGGCGGTACGGCATCTCATTCTCCCGGTGATGATGCGCGCGAAGCTGGCGCAGCGATGAGCGATACACAAGCCCTGCTGGCGGCGCTGGCCGCCGGCTGCGCGCTGGTGGCGCTGTTCGCCGCGTGGCGGCAGGCGCGGCGCGCGCGGCGCCGCCACCTCGATGCGGTCGGCTGGGTCGACTGGACGACGGTGCAGATGGCCGCACTGATCGCGCTGGCGGTGCTCGCCGGGCTCGCGTTCAAGGCGTAGCGCCCCCGGCCCGAACCGGGGGCGCTTCCCCTCACTCGCTGGCGGTCTTGCGATAGTCGAGCGGCGGCTGGCGATCGCCCAGCAGCGCCTTGTACTGGAAATTCGCGCCCCGCTTGGCGGCGAATTCCTGCTTGGCCGCGGCGATCGCGTCGGGCGACCGGAACAGGTCGGCGGCGGCCAGCGCCAGCGTCTTGGTCGCCAGCGCCGCGCCCTTGATGCCGATGCTGCTGCCGGCCGCGGCGACGTTCTGCCAGCTGTGCCCGGCCGATCCGGGGACGAAGGTGGCGGTCGACAGCCCCACCGTCGGCACCACCCAACTGACGTCGGCAACGTCGGTCGATCCGCCCATCGCATCGTCGACCATCACCGCGGGCTGCACCTCGCCCACGCTCGACAGCGCGGGCGCGCCGGCCCCGCCGCCGGCGAACGTCCGCTGGATCTTCTGCCCGAACGCCATTTCCTCGGGCGTCCAGGTGATCGTGCCCGCGCCGCGCAGCGACCGGTCCATGACCTTCATCAGCGCGGCATTGGGCAGCAGCGAATAGACGCCGCCGGTCACCTCCACGTCGACCTTGGTCTGGGTGCCCATCGCCGCGCCGCTGGCGGCCTGCTTCACCCATTCCCACACCGCCTGCACCACCTTGGGGTCGGTGTGGCGGACGTAATAATAGACCTCGGCCTCGTCGGGCACGACGTTGGGCGCCTTGCCGCCGTTGGTGATGACATAATGGATGCGCGTGCGGTCGGGGATATGCTCGCGCATCATATTGACCATCGCGTCCATCGCCTCGACCCCGTCGAGCGCGGAGCGGCCCTTGTCGGGATTGCCCGCGGCATGCGCGGAAATGCCGTGGAAGCGGAACTTGCCGGAGATGTTGGCCATGCTCGGCCCCTGCGCCGCGCTGTTGGCGTTACCGGGGTGCCAGTGCAGCACGGTGTCGACGTCGCGGAACAACCCCTCGCGCACCATGTACACCTTGCCCGATCCGCCTTCCTCGGCCGGGGTGCCATAGACGCGGATCTCGCCCTTGACGTTGTTCTTGACCATCCATTCCTTGACCGCGATCGCGGCATAGGTGCTGGCGGCCCCGAACAGATTGTGGCCGCAGCCATGCCCCGCCGGGCCGCCCAGCGGCTGGCGCACCGGCGCGGCGGCCTGCGACAGGCCGGGCAGCGCGTCGAATTCCGCCAGCACGCCGATCACCGGCCCGGCGCCGTTCTTGAAGCTGGCGACGAACGCGGTCGGCTCACCCGCGACGCCCGGCGTCACGGTGAAGCCCGCCGCCTTCAGCCGCGCCTGCAACAGCCCGGAGCTTTGCGTCTCCTGATAGCCGACCTCGGCGAACTTCCAGATCTGCAACGCGGCATCCGCCATCGCCTTCTCGCCCGCGGCGGCATTCGCCAGGATCTGGCTGCTGTCGGCGGGCGCCAGATCGGCCGCGGCGGGGGCCGCCGCCAGCACGGCGCCGGCGGCAAGCGCAACGGCGGCGGTCATCATCTTGGTCATCATCGATCCTCCCTCGTGCCGTCGTATCACGATCAGAACTTCTTCGTCGCGCCGATGAAGAAATAGCGGCCGATCACGTCGTAATTCTGCGGGTCGTAATTGCCCTCCTGATCGCCCACCTGCGGCGGCGCGCGATTGAACAGGTTGGTCGCGCCCATGCGGAACTGGGTATTGTCGTCGACGTCGAACCGGGCGTTCAGGTCGAAGACGTTGTACGCGCGCACCCCGCGCGTCGTGCTGGCGGGCGACACCACCTTGGCCGAATTGATCATGCTGTCGATATAGCGCCAGCGCAGCCCCAGGCTGGCCTGTCCCAGCGTGTAGTTGAACGACGTGATCGCCTTCCACCGCGGATGCGCGGTACCCGCGGTGGTTTCCACGCCAACGCCGATCGACCCGGCGTAATCGTAATTGGGCGCCCCCGGCAGCGCCTGGATACGGAACCGGTCGAGGTAGCTGACCGCCGAGTTGATCGCCAAATTCCCGGGGCCGACCGGGAAGCGCCAGTCGAACTGGATATCCACCCCGCGCACCTCATAAGTGCCCAGGTTCAACAGCGGCTGGAGCGGGTTGACCGGCACGCCGGTGTCGGTGTTGCGGGTGATGAGCGAGCAATAGTAATTGTTCGCCGCATAGGACGGGTTGTTGCCGCCCGAATTGAAGCAGAACTGGAACGCCTGCGCGATCGACAGCGGCCCCACCGCATCCTTGATCTTGATCGAATAGAAATCGACCGACAGCGACAGGTTGCGGAACACGCCCGCGAACGGCGATTGCAGCACGCCGCCGGCGGAGAAGGTATCGGCGGTCTCCTCGCGCAGCTGCGGATTGCCGCCGGTCAACGCAAAGACCTGCGCGGTGCCCAGCTGGTAGCTGTCGATGACGCTCGTCGGGATGCCCTGCGCCAGGCACAGGTTGCGCACCGCGCTGGCATTGGCGCCGCGGCGATAGGAGGAGCGCGTGTCGCACGGGTCGCCGTTCGTCGTCGTGCTGCTGGCGGTGCCGATCGTGACCGATCCGGTCGATACCGGGGCGAACAATTCGCCCACGCTCGGCGCACGGATCGACCGGTTATACCCGCCGCGCAGTCGCAGCGGCTCGAACACGCGCCACGTCACGTCGGCCTTGTACGCATGGACGCCGCCGACCGAATCATAGTTCGAATAACGATAGCCCAGGTCCAGATCGAGCTGCTGGATCAGCGGGATGTCATGCAGCAGCGGGACCAGCAATTCGCCGAACGCCTCGCCCGTGCTCACCGATCCGCCCGCCGCGCGCAGCACCGAATAGCCCAGGATGTCGCTGGTCCCGTTGGGAAGCGACAGCTGGCTGTCGGGCTGGAAGCCATAGGAATTGTAGCGATAGTCGCCACCGATCGCGAAGCGCACCTCGCCCGCGGGCAACGTGAACAGCCCTCCCTGGATCGTCCCCTCGACCGTGCGCTGCTTCAGGTCGTTGGTGTTGAGCGTGCGGCGGCTGATGTAGTCGATGCACGCCTGCGACGGGGTCAGGTTGCCGAACGGGTTGAACCCGCCCGCGCACAGCTCGGTCCCGCCGGTCGGCGAATTGAGCAGCTGCGCGATCGCGCTGGCCGATGCGCCGCCGCGCTGTTCGTTGCGGAACTTCGCCTGGCTGGTCGATGCGTACAGGTCCCAGGTCCAGTCGCGGATGCCCAGCTTGCCCGACAGCCCGGCGGTCACCTGCCACACGTCATAGTCGTACTGCTGATACCGCGGGCCCAGGATGTTCAGCGCCTTGTAGAAGGTGAACGGCGCATTGGGGTTGGCGCGCGATTGCAGGATCGTCCCGAACGCCTGCGGGATGAACGGATTGGTGGTCGGCACGGTCAGGCCATAGACGTTCGACGCCAGCGTCGGGTTGGCGACCCCCAGTGAGGTATAGGTGGTATAGGTCGCCTGGACGAACGCCTTCACATCGTCCGACACGTCGTAATCGACCTTGCCGAACACGCTCCACCGGTCGAGATCGGATTGCAGTGACGCGCCGTTATAACCGAAATTGATCTGCTGCGCGTTGGTGCCCGAATTGACGATATACGCCTCGTCGGTCTGCGGATCGCGGAAGTTGTAGACGGGGACGCCCGACGTCGAAAACAGCGTCTGGTCGGTGTTGAACCCGATCTGCCCGGTGTAGCGGCCCGCGCTGTTACCGGGGAGCGCGGGCGTGCCGTACTGGCCCTGGAACACCGAATTGACCGATGCCAGCGTCGGCGTGTTGCCGCCGAACAGCACGGTGCCCTGCGGAATCGTCGCCAATCCCGGCGTCGACTGGCGGAACACGTAATAATCGCGCCCCCGCTGCAACGCGCGCTCGCGGTTGGTATAGTCGATCGACAGCACCGCCGAGCCGCGGTCGTCGGCGAACTTCGACCCCATCGTCGCGGTCAGGCGATAGGAGTTGCCGTCGCCATAGTCGCTGACGCCGGTCTGGCCGTTCAGCTCCAGCCCCTTGAAATTGCGCTTCAGCCGGAAATTGACGACGCCCGCGGTCGCGTCCGAACCATAGGTGGTCGATGCGCCGCCGGTGATGACCTCGATATTCTCGATCAGCGCCTCGGGCAGGATGTTGAGGTCGACCGACCCGTCGGGGTTCGACGGCTGGATGCGCCGCCCGTCGAGCAGCAGCAGCGTGCGCTTCGATCCCAGCCCGCGCAGGCTGGCATAGGCCTGCCCGCCGTTCAGCCCGGTCGACGTGCTGCCGCCGTTGGCCGCGCCGAACGCGCCGCTGAACTGCGGCAGCTGGGTCAGCGCGCTTTCGACGGTGACTCGCCCGGTATTCTCCAGCGTGTCCTGCGACAGCGACACGATCGGCGAATTGGCGACGTAATCGGGGCGCGCGATGCGCGATCCGGTGATGACGATCTCCTCGCCGGCCGATGGCGCGGCGCTCTCGCGCGCTTCCTCGACCGACGGCGGCGGGCTTTCGGGCACCGCGGTCTGCGCGTGCGCCTGCGCGGCGATCAGCGCGAGCGTGCAGGTGCCGGCGGCAAGGAGGAAGCGGCGATCGAGTCGCTGGTGCATGGCATAAGTCCCTGGATGGGCCGCCTCGTTCGCGGGCGGCTTCATCGGGAAAGACGCATGGTTGTGGCGCCCCCTCACGCCGCCATATGAAAAAAGTTTCACCAAACCGGTCGCGCGGGTAACGAACGGTCGCGGTGAAACCGCGTGCCGGATCGGGCATTGTGCGGGAAAACGGGAGGACGCTGATCCATGTTGCGCCACGTCACCATCGCCGCCGCGCTCGCCGCTACCGCGGCGCCCGCGCTTGCGCAGTCGAACGCGGTGCGCAGCATCTCCGCCTCGGACAAGGCGCAGGGCGCGCAAGCCAATCCGCAGCTGCTGGCCGAATTCGGCGGCCGCTATGACGGGCCGCAGGCCGCCTATGTCGAACAGGTCGGCAAACGGGTGGCGGTGCAGTCCGGGCTGTCGAACGCGGCAGGCGATTTCACCGTCGCATTGCTCAACTCGCCGGTCGAAAACGCCTTCGCGATCCCCGGCGGCTATATCTACGTCACGCGCCAGCTGCTCGCGCTGATGAATTCGGAGGCCGAACTGGCCTCGGTGATGGGGCATGAGGTCGGGCACGTCGCCGCGCGCCATTCCGCCGGCCGGCAGAAGACGGGGACGATCGCGGGCGTGCTGGCCGGCATCGTCGGCGCGGTGGCGGGCAATGGCGCGGTCGGCCAGCTGGTCGGCGCGGGGGCGCAGCAGGCGGCCGGGCTGTACACCCTCAAATACGGCCGCGATCAGGAATATGCCGCCGATTCGCTGGGGGTGAAGTACATCACCGCCGCGGGCTACGATCCCTATGCCGCCGCCGACATGCTGGCGCAGCTCAATGCCGCCACCACGCTCCAGGCGCGGGTCGCGGGACGCGATGCCAATGCGGTGCCGACCTGGGCCTCCACCCACCCCAACAGCATCGACCGCATCCGCCGCGCCGCGCGGCTGGCCGCGGCGACCGGGCGCCCCGACGTCGAACCGCTGCAGGACGTGGCGTTCCTGCGCCGCCTTGACGGGCTGCGCTATGACGATGACCCGCGCGAGGGCGTGATCGAGGGGCAGACGTTCCGCCATCCGGGGCTGCGGCTGCGCTTCACCGCGCCGCCCGGATATACGATCGCGAACGGGACGCAGGCGGTCACCGTCGCGGGCAATGGCGGTCAGGCGCAGCTGCGCACCGCTGCCGCGACCGGTGATCTGCCCGCCTTCATCGCGTCGCGTTTTCGCTCGCTCGGCGCGACGTCCGTGCCCGATGATGTGCGCACCGGCTCCGCCAACGGCCTTTCCTATGCCGTGTCCACCCTGCGCGCCGCCGCAAATGGGCGCGCGGTCGACGCGACGATCGTCGCCTATCGCTTTCCCGATGCGACCAATTACTGGACGATCGTGACGCCGGCGGGCGCCGGAACGGGCGCGTTGCAGCCGCTGGTCGCCAGCATTGCGCCGCTCTCCACCGCGGACGCATCGGCGATAAAGGGCAAGCGAATCCGCATCCTGACGGTGAAGAACGGCGATACGATCGACACGTTCTCGCGCCAGATGGCCTATCCGACGCTCCAGCGCGACCGCTTCCTGACGCTCAACGGGCTGGACGCGGATGCCACGCTTCGTCCCGGAATGTTGGTAAAGGTCGTGACGTCGGGCTGATCCGCCGCTAAAGCGCGGCGCCACCATGCACCGCCCCGCGCTCTCGGTCGTCATTCCCTGCTACAACGAAGAAGCCACGTTGCCGCTTCTCCATGCCCGCGTGTCCGCCGCCGCCTTCGCGGCGGTCGGCGCGGATCATGAGATCGTGCTCGTCAACGACGGCTCGCGCGACGACAGCTGGGCGGTGATGCAGGCGCTGGCGACCGCCGACTGCCACGTCGTGGCGATCAACCTGTCGCGCAACCATGGCCACCAGCTCGCGCTCACCGCCGGGCTGGATCTGTGTTCCGGGCAGCAAATCCTCATCATCGACGCCGATCTGCAGGACCCGCCCGAACTGCTGACCGAGATGCGCGCAGTGATGGCGCGCGACGGCGCCGACGTCGTCTATGCCGTCCGCCGCCAGCGCGCCGGGGAGACGTGGTTCAAGAAAGCAACCGCCGCCGCCTTCTACCGTGTGCTCGACCGCGTCACCGACACGCCGATCCCGCTCGACACCGGTGATTTCCGCCTGATGACGCGCCGCGCGCTCGACGCGCTGCTGGCGCTGCCCGAACAGGCGCGCTTCATCCGCGGGATGGTGGCATGGGTCGGTTTCCGCCAGGTTCCCTTCCCCTATGACCGCGCGGAACGGCACGCGGGCGAGACTCACTATCCGCTCGCCAAGATGATCCGTCTCGCGCTCGACGCGGTCACCGGCTTTTCCACCGCGCCGTTGCGCTGGGCCAGCCATCTGTCGGTGATCCTGGCGGGCTGTTCGCTGCTGCTGCTCTTCTACATCGGCTTCGGCTATTTCAGCGGCGGGCGGGTACAGGGCTGGACCTCGACGATGCTGGTCGTGGTGGTGCTCAGCGCGATCCAGATGTTCGTGCTGGGGATGATCGGCGAATATCTCGGGCGACTGTATATCGAGGCGAAGCGGCGTCCGCTGTATCTGGTCGCCGATATCGCGGGCGTCGCGCACGGCCGCGCGACGCTGGGCTTCCAGGCGGAGGCGACGCGCATCCCCGACGCGCAGGTGGCGAGCGAAGCGCCTGCAGCGTAGCGCACCAGCGCAGGCTGGGGCCTTCATCGATCGGCGATACGCCTGCCGCACGAGATCCCGGCCTGTGCCGGGATGACGCGCGTTCCTTACGCCGCTTCCTCGGCATCCAGCCCATAGGCGGTGTGCAGCACGCGCACCGCCAGTTCGGTCTCGTCCTCGTGGATCAGCACGCTGACCTTGATCTCGCTGGTGGAGATCGCCTGGATGTTGATCCCACGCGCGCCCAGCGTCGTGAACATCGTGCTGGCGACGCCCGCATGGCTGCGCATCCCCACGCCGACGACGCTGACCTTCGCGACGCGCGTGTCGTGGACCAGATCGGCGAAGCCGATCGCGCCGCGCGCCTGGTTCAGCGCCTCGATCGATCGCGCCAGATCGGCGGCGGGGACGGTGAAGGTCACGTCCGTCGCGCTCGCCGATCCCGCGCTCTGGTGCGCGATATTCTGGATGATCATGTCGACGTTGATGTTGGCCGCGGCGAGCGGTTCGAAGATCGCCGCGACCGAGCCGGGCTTGTCGGGCACCGCGGTCAGCGTGATCTTCGCCTCGTTCTTGTCGTGCGCGATGCCGGTGATCAGCTGGCGTTCCACTTCGGTAATCTCCTCTTCGCCCACGATCATCGTTCCGGGCAGCGTGTCCGCCATCGGTGCGTCGTCACCCGTGAAGGACGACAGCACCTGCACGCGGACGTGCTTCTTCATCGCCAGACCGACCGAGCGCGTCTGGAGCACCTTGGCCCCGACGCTGGCCAGTTCCAGCATCTCCTCATAGGTCACCTTGGCGAGCTTGCGCGCGCGCGGCACGATGCGCGGGTCGGTGGTATAGACGCCATCGACGTCGGTGTAGATGTCGCAGCGGTCGGCCTTCATCGCCGCCGCCATCGCCACCGCCGACGTGTCCGATCCGCCGCGACCCAGCGTGGTGATGCGGCCGTCGTCGGTGACGCCCTGGAACCCCGGGATCACCGCCACCTCGCCCGCCGCCAGACTTGCGTCGAGCGCGTCGGTGTCGATCTCACCGATCCGCGCCTTGGCAAAGGCATCGTCGGTATGGATCGGCAATTGCCACCCCAGCCACGACCGCGCCGGCACGCCGATCGCCTGCAGCGCGATCGCCAGCAGCCCGCTGGTCACCTGCTCGCCGGAGGCGACGACGACGTCATATTCGCGCGGATCGTACAGCGGCGAGGCTTCGCGGCAGAAACCGACCAGCCGATCGGTCTCACCCGCCATCGCCGAGACGACCACCGCCACCTGGTTGCCCGCCGCCACCTCGCGTTTCACCCGCGCGGCGACCGAGCGAATCCGCTCGATCCCCGCCATCGAGGTGCCGCCGAATTTCATGACGATGCGCGCCACAGCCTGTCCAAACGCCTTGGGATAGAAGGGGCGTCCTGATAGGAAGCACGCATGACCGACGCAAGCGTAACAACCGTAACCACTCCGCACTCGTCGATCGTCGCGGCGGAGGCGGCGCATTTCGGCCAGCTGGCGCAGGAATGGTGGGACCCCAAGGGATCGTCGGCGATGCTCCACCGGCTCAACCCGGTCCGGCTGCGCTATTTGCGCGGCGCGATCGACCGGCATTGGGATCTGGACGACGCCGGCTTCACCCCGCTGGCGGGGCGCCGCGCGCTCGACATGGGGTGCGGCGCGGGGCTGCTGGCGGAGCCGCTGGCGCGGATGGGCGCGGCGGTGACCGCGGTCGATGCCGCCGCGGAAAGCATCGCGGTGGCGCGGCTCCACGCCGAAGGGCGCGGGCTGGCGATCGACTATCGCGCCGGCGGGGTCGAGGCGGTGGCGGGGGAGGCGTTCGACCTCGTCACCTCGATGGAAGTGGTTGAGCATGTCGCCGATCCGAACGCCTTCGTGGCGGCACTGGCGGCGGCGGTGGCGCCGGGCGGATTGCTGGTGATGAGCACGCCCAACCGCACATGGCTGAGCCGGGTCGCGCTGGTGGAGGCCGCCGAACGGCTCGGCCACATTCCGCGCGGCACGCATGATTGGGACAGGTTCCTCACCCCCGACGAATTGACCGCGATGATCGCCGATGCGGGGCTGGAGGTCACCGACGTCACCGGCCTGACGCTCGGGACCAAGGGGTTCGCGCTGGGCGGATCGACGGCGCTCGACTATTTCGTCACGGCGCGACGCGCGTGATGCTCAGCTGGGTTTCCGCACGACGCCGCGATCGACCATCTGCGGGCCGTTGCGGCGACACGCGGCGCTGACGACCGGATAATCCACGTCGGTGTTGCGCGCCAATGCAGCGGGCATCGCCGCCTGGCATTGCTGGATGGTGGCGTAGTGCGCCGGCTCGATTCGCGCCTGCGCGCAGTCGGTTACCCCGTCGCCGCAGCCCATGATCGCCAGAACGAAGAATACCGGTTCCATCGCCGCCTCCCTACACCGCTGAAAACGCTCGATTCGCCGCACCGTTCCCGCTGTCGCCCGCGCGGTTGACGCAGCGCATCACGAAGACGACATGTCACCGCGATGCCCCCCGACACGATGATCCGTTCCGGCGCCGAGCGCCCCCTGCTGCCGACGCTGCGCCGTTTCCTTCCCGATCTGTGGCCCAGCGACGCGCCGGGGATGCGGCGGCGGGTGGTGGGCGCGATGGCGCTCGTCGTCCTGTCGAAGCTGGTGCAGGTCTATGGCGCGCCCTTCGCGTTGCAGGGCGCGGTCGACGGCATGGGGGTGGCGACGACGCCGGTGTCGCTGATCGTGCTGCTGGTCGTCGGCTATGCCGCCGCGCGGTTCGGCACCACCCTGTTCGACAATCTGCGCAATACCGTGTTCGAGCGCGTCGGACAGGAAGCGACGCGGCGGCTGGCGGCGCGCGTGTTCCGCCACCTGCACCGGCTGTCGCTGCGCTTCCATCTGGAACGGCGCACCGGCGCGGTGACCAAGGTGGTGGAGCGCGGCACCAAGAGCATCGACACGATGCTGTACTTCCTGCTGTTCAACATCGCGCCGACGGTGCTGGAACTGGTACTGGTGCTGGGCATCTTCCAGGTGAAGTTCGGCTGGCCGCTGGTCGCGGCGACGATCGTGATGGTGGTCGTCTACATCTGGTTTACGCGCGTCGTCACCGACTGGCGGTCGAGCCTGCGCGAGAAGATGAACGACCTCGATACCGGCGCGGTCGCGCATGCGGTTGATTCGCTGCTCAATTTCGAGACGGTGAAATATTTCGGCGCCGAGGAGCGCGAGGCGCAACGCTACGACCGTGCGATGCGCGCCTATGCGCAGGCCGCGGTGAAGAGCGAGAACAGCCTGGCGTGGCTCAACATCGGCCAGGCGCTGATCACCAATGCGATGCTGGGTGCCGGGATGGCGTGGGTCGCATGGGGGTGGAACCAGGGGCGCTTCACCGCGGGCAATGTCGTGCTGGTGTCGACATTGCTGGCTCAATTGTTCCGCCCGCTCGACCTGCTCGGCATGGTCTATCGCACTGTGCGGCAGGGGGTGATCGACATGGGCGCGATGTTCGACCTGATCGACACGCCGTCGGAGGTGGTCGACGCGCCGGGTGCGCCGCCGCTGGCGGTGGCGCGCGGGCATGTGCGGTTCGAGGCGGTCGAATTCGGTTACGATGCCGGGCAACCGATCCTGAAGGGCATCGACCTGGACGTGCCACCGGGCACGACGCTGGCGGTGGTCGGCCCATCGGGCGCGGGCAAGTCCACGCTCGCGCGGTTGCTGTACCGTTTCTACGACATCGGTTCGGGCCGGATCACCATCGACGGGCAGGACATCCGCGCCGTCACGCAGGATTCGCTGCGCGCCGCGATCGGTATCGTCCCGCAGGACACAGTGCTGTTCAATGACACGATCGGCTACAACATCGCCTATGGCCGTGAAGGCGCAAGCGAGGCCGATATCGCCGCGGCGGCGCGTGGCGCGGCGATATCCGGCTTCATCGAGCGCCAGCCCGAGGGCTATGCCACCCGCGTCGGCGAGCGTGGGCTGAAGCTGTCGGGCGGCGAGAAGCAGCGCGTCGCGATCGCGCGCACGTTGCTGAAGAACCCGCCGATCCTGATCCTGGACGAGGCGACCAGCGCACTCGACAGCCGCACCGAGGCCGAGATCATGGAAACGCTGGAAGCGATCGAGCGCGGCCGCACCACCGTGGTGATCGCGCACCGGCTGTCGACGATCGTTCACGCCGACCAGATCGTCGTGCTGGAGGCCGGCCGCGTCGTCGAACGCGGTAGCCATGCCGAGCTGCTGGCGCACGGCGGCCTCTATGCCGAGATGTGGGCGCGCCAGGCCGCCGAAAGCAGCGAGGAAGCAGCGCAGGAAAGCGCGGCCGCATGACCGGGCACCGCGCCGCTTCGTTCAGCGGTACGACAGCAGCCTTGCCGCATCGTTCGGGTCGGTGCATCTGCCTGACATATATTCGCGATCACGAGGAGTTCGAATGCGCTCGCTGCTTGCCGCCGCCACCGCGGCGTTGATGACCACCACCGCCGTGTCGGCGCAGACGCTGCCCGCGACCAACCCCTTCGCCACGCCCAGCACGCTGCCGTTCCAGGCGCCGCCGTTCGACCGGATCAAGGACACCGACTATCTGCCCGCTATCAAGGCGGGCATGGCCGAGCAGCGAGCCGAGATCGCGCGCATCGCCGCCGATCCCGCAGCGCCAACGTTCGACAATACGATCGCCGCGCTGGAACGGTCGGGCCGGCTGCTGGAACGCGCCAACAACGCCTTCGACGGCGTCAACGGCGCCAACACCAACGACGTCCTGCAGAAGGCCGAGGAGGAACTGGCCCCGCTGATGGCGGCGCACAGCGACGCGATCAACCTCGACGCGAAGCTGTTCGCGCGGGTGAAGACGCTGTACGACCGGCGCGCCACGCTGGGATTGACGCCGGAACAGGCGATGGTGCTCAGCGAAACCTATCAGGACATGGTCCGCGCGGGCGCGCAGCTGTCGGCTCCCGACCAGCAGACGCTGCGCACGATCAACGGCCAGCTGTCCACGCTGGAAACCAGCTTCAAGCAGCGGCTGCTCGCTGCGGCAAAGGCGGGCGCGCTGGTGGTGGACGACAAGGCGAAGCTGGCCGGCCTGTCCGATGCGGAGATCGCCGCCGCGGCCACCGACGCGACCGCGCGCGGGCTGCCGGGCAAATACGTTCTGTCGCTGCAGAACACCACGCAGCAGCCGCTGCTGGCGACGCTGACCGACCGGGCGACACGCGAGGCGCTGTTCAACGCCAGCTGGACCCGCGCCGAAAAGGGCGACGCCAATGACACGCGCCAGACGATCGCACAGATCGCGCAACTGCGCGCGCAAAAGGCCAAGCTGCTCGGCTTCGCCAGCTGGGCCGACTACAAGCTGGCCGACCAGATGGCGAAGAATCCGGCGACCGCGCTGTCGTTCATCCGCCAGATCGCCGCGCCGGTGGCGGTCGAGCAGAAGCGCGAAGCCGGAGAGCTGCAGGCGCAGATCAGGGCCGAGGGCGGCAATTTCGAGCTGAAGCCGTGGGACTGGGATTTCTATTCCGAGAAGCTGCGCAAGGCGAAGTACGACCTCAACCAGGACGAACTGAAGCCCTATTTCGAGATCGACAAGGTGCTGAACGACGGCGTCTTCTATGCCGCCAACCAGCTGTACGGCCTCACCTTCAAGAAGCGCACCGACCTGCCCGTCTGGCACCCCGACGTATCGGTGTACGAGGTGTTCGAGGAGGACGGCCGACCGCTCGGCCTGATGTATTTCGACTATTGGAAGCGCGACAACAAGAACGGCGGCGCGTGGATGTCGAACTTCGTCAACCAGTCGAAGCTGCTGGGCACGAAGCCCGTCATCTACAATGTCGGCAATTTCACCAAGCCGGCGGCGGGGCAGCCCGCGCTCATCACCTTCGATGACGTGACGACGATGTTCCACGAATTCGGCCACGCGCTGCACGGCCTGTTCGCGAACCAGGTCTATCCCAGCGTATCGGGCACCAACACCGCGCGGGATTTCGTCGAATTCCCATCGCAGTTCAACGAGCATTGGGCGCTCGATCCGAAGGTGCTGGCGCACTACGCGGTCGACTATCGCACCGGCAAGCCGATCCCGGCGGCGCTGGTCGACAAGATCAAGCGCGCCGGCACGTTCAATTCGGGCTATAGCTTCGGCGAGGCGCTCGCCGCGTCGCAACTCGACATGAGCTGGCATTCGCTGCCCGCCGACGCCCCGCGGCAGGATGCCGATGCGTTCGAGGCCAAGGCGCTGGCGGCGTCCGGCCTCGACACCAACGACGTACCGCCGCGCTACCGCTCCAGCTATTTCCTGCACATCTGGGGCAACGGCTATTCGGCCGGCTATTACGCCTATCAATGGACCAAGATGCTGGACGAGAACGCCTATTCCTGGTTCGAGAAGAACGGCGGTCTTACCCGCACCAATGGTCAGCGGTTCCGCGACATGATCCTGTCGAAGGGCCATACCGAGGATTATGCGACGATGTTCCGCGCCTTCTATGGCAAGGATCCGGAAGTCGCGCCGCTGCTCAATGGGCTCGGCCTCGATGCCAACGGGAATCGCATCAACCCGTAACCGGCGCTTCTGTGCTCGTGCGAACGCAGGAGCCCGGTGTTGCGCGCGCCGCCATCGGTCGTCGCGCGGCGCGCTGGGTTCCGGCGTTCGCCGGAACGCAAACCAAACCTACGCCAGCAGATCCTGAACCTCGGGATGCTTGTCGATATAGGCACGCACGAAGCGGCATTGCGGCACCACCTTCAGCCCGCGGTCGCGGGCGCTGTCCAGCGCGCTGCGGATCAGCTTCGATGCCACGCCCCGCCCCTCGATCGCGGCGGGCACCAAGGTGTGGGTGAAGACGATCGTATCGCCCTCCAGCTGATAGGCGGCGACGGCGCGGTGGCCGTCAACGGTGATCTCGAATTCCTGTTCGGAACGGTTGTCGTGCACCTGGGTCATCAGTTCGGTCCTGCCTCGGCCGGCACCGGCGCGTCCACCCCCTTGGCCGCGGGGGCGGCGACCATCGGCGCGACCGCGTTCGCGCCATCGCCCTCCACCCGGCGTTCGCACGCCGACAGGGCGGCCGCAGCGCCGAAGGTGAACAGGGCCAGATTGGGACGCGGGGACATGCGTTGCTCCTGACGGGAATATGAAGCGCCCTACGCGCCGCGCGCCCGTGCGTTCCACCCCCCCTCCCCGCCATCTCATCGGCGACGTCATCGGCGACGTCATCGGCGACGTCATCGGCGACGGCGGTTGTCCCCCGGCGCTCCCCGCCCTAGATGACGCCGCGATGGCCGCCATCAGCGATCCCGTCGCCGCGCTTCACCGCATCTTCGGCTTCCCCGCGTTTCGCGGCGTGCAGGAGCAGGTGGTCGCGCGCGTGCTCGCCGGGCAGCGGACGCTGGCGGTGATGCCGACAGGCGCGGGCAAGTCGCTATGCTACCAGCTGCCCTCCGCGATGTTGGAGGGCACGTGCGTCGTCGTCAGCCCGCTGATCGCGCTGATGCACGACCAGTTACGCGCGGCGCAGGCGGTGGGGTTGCGCGCCGCGACGCTGACCAGCGTGGACGAGAATCGCGCCGAGACGCGCGGGCGCTTCCTCGACGGCGATCTGGATCTGCTCTACGTCGCGCCCGAACGCGCCTCTACCGGCGACTTCCGCGAGTTGCTGGACCGCGGGCGCATCGCGCTGTTCGCGATCGACGAGGCGCATTGCGTCAGCGAATGGGGGCATGATTTCCGCCCCGATTATCGCCTGCTCCGCCCGCTGCTGGACCAGTTCCCGGACGTCCCCCGGCTGGCACTGACCGCCACCGCCGACGAACATACCCGTGCCGACGTCCTCGAACAGCTCGGCATCCCGCATGACGGGATGATCGTCGCCGGATTCGACCGGCCGAACATCCGCTATACGATCACCGCGCGCGACAATACGCCGCGCCAGATCGCGGACCTGATCGCACGCACCCCCGGCCCCGGCATCGTCTATGTCCAGTCGCGCGCCGGAACCGAGAAGATGGCCGAATCGCTCGCGCGTACCGGCCGCCCGGTGCGCGTCTATCACGCCGGACTCGACGCATCGGTGCGCGCCGCCAACCAGGCCGCCTTCGTCGAATCCGAGGATATGGTGATCTGCGCCACGATCGCGTTCGGCATGGGGATCGACAAGCCCGACGTCCGCTTCGTCGCGCACGCCGGCCTGCCCAAGTCGATCGAGGCCTATTACCAGGAAACCGGCCGCGCGGGGCGCGACGGCGACCCGGCGGTCGCGCATCTGTTCTGGGGCGCGGAGGATTTTGCGCGCGCGCGCCAGCGGATCGCCGAGGTGGAACCCGCGCGCCAGCCGGGAGAGCGAGCGCGGCTGACGTCGCTGGGCGCGCTGGTCGAGACCGCGGGGTGCCGCCGCGCGATCCTGCTGCGCCATTTCGGCGAGCATCCGTCCGAAACCTGCGGCAATTGCGACAATTGCCTGAACCCGCCCGCCGCGATCGACGCGACGCAGGTGGCGCAGAAATATCTGTCGGCGGTGTTCCGCACCGGGCAGATGTTCGGGGCGGGCTATATCGAGCAGGTGCTGACCGGCCAGTCGACCGAGCGCAGCCTGATGAACGGGCATGAGGCGCTGTCGGTATGGAACATCGTCACCGCGGAGGAGCTGCGGCTGCTCAAGCCGGTGGCGCGCGCGCTGCTGCTGAAGGACGCGCTGCGCACCAATCCGCACGGTGGTCTGGAATTCGGCCCTGCCGCGCGGGCGCTGCTGAAGGGCGAGGCGACGCTGCCGCTGGTCGAGCCGCCCAAGCGCGAGCGGCGGCGGCGCGGCGCGGGCGGCGGTGCGGATGCCAATCCGGTCGACGATCCGCTGTTCGAGGCGTTGCGCGCCTGCCGCCGCGATCTGGCGAAGGAACAGGGCGTGCCGCCCTATGTCATCTTCCATGATTCGGTGCTGCGCGACATGGCGGCGATGCGCCCCGCCACGCCCGCTGCGCTGGGCCGGATTACCGGCGTGGGACAGCGTAAGCTGGACGCCTACGGCGATGCCTTCCTGAAAGTGATCGCCGACCACTCGTAATGTCGATTCGGCTGGTTTACGGTCGCCGCATGCTCCGAACCATCGACCCCATGATCGCGGTCGCGCCGCAAATCCGTCCTGACGACCTCCCCGCCATCGCTGCGGCGGGTTATGTCGCGATCGTCAACAACCGCCCCGACGGGGAGGAAGCGGGCCAGCCGGACGGCGACGCGATCCGCGCCGCGGCCGAGGCCGCCGGGCTGTCGTACACCGCGATCCCCGTGACGCACGCGGGCTTCTCCTTTCCGCAGGTACAGGCGATGATCGCCGCGCTGGAGGATGCGGGGGGGCCGGTGCTCGCCTACTGTCGCTCGGGGACGCGCTCGTGCAACCTGTGGGCGCTGGCCGGCGCCGGGCTGGGCGAGGATCCCGACACGCTGACCGCCAAGGCGGCCGGCGCGGGCTATGACATTTCCGGCCTGCGCCCGCTGATGGACGCAGTGGCGCAGCGGCAGGGCTGAGGGCGCGACGATGGGGCTTGCGGCGTTGCTGGGGATCGGTCGACCCGATCGCATGATGCGCACGATCGACGAGGCGCTGGACGCCGCGCTGGACGCGCTGCCGGGGACGCAGGCGGTCGATGCGGTAATCTCCGCCGATGGACGCGCCGCACTGGTGCTGCTGTCGGACGCGCGGATCGCGCTGGTGCACACCCGCGGGCGACGGGTGTCGGGGCGGGAGGTCGCGTGGCCGATGCTGCGCCAGACCTATGACGGGATCGTCGTCGAAACCGGCGACCGGCGTTTCGGCGATGTGGCGTTGGTCGGCGTCACCGCGCTCGACATCCGCCGGCTGGGGCAGGCGCCGATGGCGCCGGCGATCGCCGAAATGGTCGCGATGGACGAACTGGCCGACGCCTGACGGCGGAGGGTCGCCGGACCGCGAGAATTTGTTGCCTGATCGTATCGGCTTGCATCCCGACCGTTCCCATTTCCCGCCGCTTTCCCTAAGGGCAGGACATGACCGACGAGCGCACCGCCACCGAGGACCGCAACATCCAGTTTTCCGAGCGCGAGGCGCTGCTGTTCCATTCGGAAGGGCGCCCGGGCAAGATCGAGATCGTCGCGTCCAAACCGATGGCGACGCAGCGCGATCTGGCGCTCGCCTACTCGCCCGGCGTCGCCGTGCCGGTACGCGCGATCGCCGACGATCCGGCGACCGCCTATGACTATACGGCCAAGGGCAATCTCGTCGCGGTCATCTCTAACGGCACCGCGATCCTAGGCATGGGCAATCTGGGCGCGCTCGCCTCCAAGCCGGTGATGGAGGGCAAGGCGGTCCTGTTCAAGCGGTTTGCCGACGTCGATTCGATCGACCTGGAGGTCGCGACCGAGGATGTCGACGCCTTCGTCAACGCGGTCGCGCTGCTGGAACCGAGCTTCGGGGGTATCAACCTTGAGGATATCAAGGCGCCCGAATGTTTCATCATCGAGCAGACGCTGCGCGAGCGGATGAACATCCCGGTCTTCCACGACGACCAGCACGGCACCGCGATCATCTGCGCCGCCGGGCTCATCAATGCCTGTTTGCTGACGGGGCGCAAGCTGGAGGACGTGAAGGTCGTCGTGAACGGTGCCGGCGCGGCGGCGATCGCCTGCACCGAACTCATCAAGGCGATGGGCGTGCGTCACGACAACGTCCTGATCTGCGATCGCACCGGCGTGATCTACCAGGGCCGCGACGGCGTGAACCAGTGGCAGTCCGCGCATGCCGCCGGCACCGACCGCCGCACCCTGACCGAGGCGCTGAACGGCGCCGACGTGTTCCTGGGCCTGTCCGCCGCCGGCGCGCTCAAGCCGGAAATGGTCAAGGACATGGCGCCCGCGCCGATCATTTTCGCGATGGCCAACCCGGAACCGGAAATCCGCCCCGAACTGGCGAAGGCCGCGCGCCCCGACGCGATCGTCGCCACCGGCCGCTCGGACTATCCAAACCAGGTCAATAACGTGCTGGGCTTCCCGTTCATCTTCCGCGGTGCGCTGGACGTGCGCGCCACGGGGATCAACGATGCGATGAAGATCGCCGCCGCCAATGCGATCGCCGAACTGGCGCGTGAGCGCGTGCCTGAAGAGGTCGCCGCCGCCTATGGCGTCCGGCATTCGTTCGGCCCCGAATATATCATCCCCGCGCCCTTCGATCCGCGGCTGATGGAACTGGTGTCGATCGCGGTGGCGAAGGCGGCGATGGATTCGGGTGTCGCGACCAAGCCGATCCTCGACATGGCCGCCTATCGCGATGCGCTGCGCGCGCGGCTCAATCCGACCACCGCGGTCCTCAGCCTCGCCTATGAAGGCGCCAAGGCGCACCCCAAGCGTGTGCTGTTCGCGGAGGGCGAGGAAGAAGTGGTGCTGCGCGCCGCGATCGCCTTCAAGGAAGGCGGCTATGGCACGCCGGTGCTGGTCGGGCGCGACGACGTGTACGACCGGCTGCGCGAACTCGGAATCGCCAATCCGGAAGAATACGAACTGCACAATAGCCGCGTGTCGCCACTGGTGCCGCGGATGGTCGATTTCCTCTACGCCCGCCTCCAGCGCCGCGGATTCCTGCGCCGCGAGGTCGAGCGGATGATCAACCAGGACCGTAACATCTTCGGCTCCGTCCTGCTCCAGCTGGGCGAGGCCGATGCGATGATCACCGGCGTCACCCGCCCCTGGGCGCAGTCGATGCGCGAGGTGCGGCGCGTGATCGATCCGGTGCCCGGCCGCACCGCCTTCGGCATCCATGTGATGGTCGGCCAGTCGCACACTGTGTTCATCGCCGACACCACCGTCAACGAACGCCCGACGGCGGAGGAACTGGCCGACATCGCGGAACAGACCGCCGCGGTCGCGCGCCGCATGGGCCACGAACCGCGCGTCGCCTTCCTCAGCTACTCCACCTTCGGCAATCCGTCGGGCCAGTGGCTGGACAACATCCGCGAGGCGGTGACCGCGCTCGACAAGCGGCAGGTCGGCTTCGAATATGAGGGCGAAATGGCGCCCGACGTCGCGCTCAACCCGCGCCAGCTGGCGAACTACCCGTTCGCGCGCCTGTCGGGACCGGCCAATGTGCTGGTGATGCCGGGCCTGCAATCGGCCAATATCTCCGCCAAGCTGCTGCGCGAGCTGGGCGGGGACCAGATGATCGGCCCGATGCTGGTCGGCATGGAAAAGCCGGTGCAGATCGCTGCGATGACCGCGACCGCCAGCGAACTGGTGACGCTGGCGGTGCTCGCGGCCGGTGGGATCGCACGCTGATCGCCGGCCCTGTCGGCGCGGGCGGCGCGAACGATCGCGCCGCACTGGAGGAACTGCTGCTCCGGCTCGACGACGACGGCGTCATGCTGTTGCCGGAGCTGGACGGCTTCCTCACCGGCATCGCGCTCAGCCCCGATCCCGTCCCCACCGCGCGCTGGATGCCGCGCGTGTGGAGCGGCGAGCCGCCGATGGATGACCCCGCGCAGCGTGCCCGCGCCGTCGCGCTGGTGACGCGCCACTACCAGGACGTGTGGCTGGCGGTGCAGGAACCCGGCGCCGTCTCCCCGATCCTCGATCATGACGAGCGGACCGGGGAGACATTGTGGGAGACGTGGATCGCCGGTTTCGATCTCGCCATGACATTGGCGCCCGACGGCTGGAACCGCCTGCGCCGGGCCACCGACCCGGCCGCGGTCGCGGCCTTCGCCGGGTTCAGCCGACTGATCGGTCATGCCGCCGATCCGGGCGAGCTGACCGACGGCGATTATCAGGCTCTGGACGCGGAAGTTCCCGCGATGATCCCCGTTTGGGCTGACGCGATCGCGCAATGGCGCGACGAAAGCGATGCGCGCCGCACCACTGCAAAGCCGGGCCGCAACGATCCCTGCCCGTGCGGGTCGGGCCGCAAACACAAGAAATGCTGCGCCGCCTGACCGGGCGCGATCAGGGCAGCAGCAGCGATGCGTCGCCGTAGCTGTAGAAGCGATATCCCTGCGCGATCGCATGCGCATAGGCTGCCTGCATCGTCTCCAAACCCATCAATGCCGAGACCAGCATGAACAGCGTCGAGCGCGGCAAATGGAAATTGGTCATCAGCCCGTCGATGCCGCGGAAGCGGTAACCGGGCGTGATGAAGATCGCGGTGTCGCCCTCGAACGGGCGGATCACGCTGTCCTCGCCCGCGGCGCTCTCGATCAACCGTAGCGAGGTGGTGCCCACTGCGATCACGCGCCCGCCGGCGGCACGCACCGCGTTGAGGCGGTCGGCGGTGGCGGGGTCGATCCGCCCCCATTCGGCATGCATCCGGTGGTCGGCGGTATCGTCCGCCTTGACCGGCAGGAACGTCCCCGCGCCGACGTGCAGCGTCAGCGTCGCATGCTCGATCCCCGCCGCCGCCAGCGCCGCCATCAGCTCCGGCGTGAAATGCAGCGCCGCGGTGGGCGCGGCCACCGCGCCGGGTTCGCTCGCGAACATCGTCTGGTAATCGTCGGCGTCACGCGCGTCGGTGGCGCGCTTGCCCGCAATATAGGGGGGCAGCGGCATCCGACCGGCACGCTCCAGCAGCAGCTCGACCGGCTCGTCGCCCGCGAACTCCAGCGCCCAGCTGCCATCGTCCGCCCGGTCGCGCGCCGCCGCCGCGACCCCGGCGCCGAAATCGATCACGTCGCCGTCACGCAGCCGCCGCGCGTTGCGCACGAACGCGCGCCAGCGCCGCGGGCCTTCACGCTTGTGCAGCGTCGCACCGATCCGCGCCTCGCCGCGCGTCCCCTCCAGCTGCGCCGGGATCACGCGCGTGTCGTTGAACACCAGCAGATCGCCGCGCCGCAGCTGCGCGGGCAGGTCGCGCACGATGCGGTCAGCCAGCGCGTCGGGCGTCAGCACCAGCATCCGCGCGGCATCGCGCGGCGCGGCGGGGCGCAGCGCGATCCGCTCGGGCGGCAGCGCGAAATCGAACAGGTCGACCAGCATCGTCGTCGCGCGCCTCAGCGCGGGCGGGTGCTGGCCCGGACCGGCGGCTTGGCCTTCTTCGGCGTCGTGCCCGGCAGCGTCGGCAGCGTCGCGGGTGCGGTGATCGCGGGCGGCGGCGGGGCGTAGGCGGGGGGATTGTCACTGGCGATATAGGCGTGGAGCACCCGCGACGGATTCGCCGGCGGCTCGCCCCGTTCGATCGCGTCGACATAGGGCATGCCGGTCAGCACGCGGCCGAACACCGTATATTTCCGGTCGAGCTGGAAGCGCGGCTGGAAGACGATGTAGAACTGGCTGTTCGCGCTGTCCTCCTTCTCCGACCGCGCCGCGGCGACCGCGCCGCGCACATGCGGGAGCGAGTTGAACTCGGCCGGCAGGTCGGGCAGCTGGCTGCCGCCGGTGCCGTCGCCGCGCGGATCGCCGCCCTGCGCCATGAAACCGTCGATGACGCGATGGAACACCAGCCCGTCATAGAAATGCTGGCGGGTCAGCGTCTTCACCCGCTCGACCATCTTGGGTGCGACGTCGGGGCGCAGGAGTATCTCCACCCGCCCGCCGGTGGACAGGTCCAGCACCCAGATGTTGCTCTTGTCGGTGATCGCGGGCGGGGCTACCGGCGCCACGGCGGCGGTGGTCTGCGCAATGGCGGGAAGAGTGACGAACGCGGCCACAAGGGCGGCGAGGATAGCGAACGGACGCATCGTGACTTTCGTTCGAGAAGCGGGAACCCGCGCGGTCCTAAAGCAAAAGCCGGCTTGCGCCAAACTGAATGGATGGCGCCCGCGCTCGGTCTAAGGGGGCGGCGGTCAGCTGCCGCGTCGGCCGATCTTATCGACGCGCGCTACGACATCGCGGCACACGTCGGGGCTGACGAACTTGGCGATATCGCCGCCGAACATCGCGATCTCCTTCACCAGCTTCGACGCGATCGGCTGCAACCCCACGTCGGCCATCAGGAAGACCGTCTCGATCCGGTCGTTCAGCTGCTGGTTCATACCCGCCATCTGATATTCGTATTCGAAGTCGGCGACCGCGCGCAGCCCTCGCACGATCATGCTCGCCCCCTCGCGCTCGGCGAAGTTCATCAGCAGCGCGTCGAAACTGACGACATGGATTTCCCCGCCGATCGCCTCCACCTCGCGGCGGACCATCGCCATGCGTTCGTCGAGCGAGAACATCGGCGACTTGCTGGGGTTGGTGGTCACCCCGATCACCAGCCGGTCGACCAGCTTCGCGCCGCGCCGGATGATGTCCATGTGACCCAAAGTGATCGGGTCGAAGGTGCCGGGGTAGACGCCGATGCGGGGGGATGCGGTCATGATGCTCGTCACCAGCAGGAGGGGATGGGTCGGCGTGCCGCACGTGCGACGGCCGCGTCGGTCACCGGTCGCGCTCCACGACGTAGCGGGCGATCGCGCGCAGGAGGTCGGCTTCGGTGCCATAGGAGCGCAGATGGTCGATCGCCTGGTCGACCAGCAGCCGCGACTGCTGGCGCGCGCGCTCGATCCCCAGCAACGAGACGAACGTCTCCTTGCCCTGTTCGCCGTCCTTACGCAGTTTCTTGCCCGCCAGCTTCTCGTCGCCCTCGACGTCCATCAGGTCGTCGACGATCTGGAACGCCAACCCCAGGTCGTGGGCATAGCCGCGCAGGTGGACGCGCCCCTCGGGCACCACGCGACCCAGGATCGCGCCCGCCTCCACCGCCGCGCCGATCAGCGCGCCGGTCTTCATCTGCTGCAGCCGGGTGACGGTGCCCAGGTCGAAGTGCGCGCCGTCGGCGGCCAGGTCCATCGCCTGCCCCCCGGCCATGCCCGACGGGCCGGAGGCGCGCGCCAGATCGGCGATCAGTTCGGCACGGACGAACGGATCGGCATGGGTCGCCGGATCGGCCAGCACCTCGAACGCCAGCGCGTGGAGGCAATCGCCCGCCAGGATCGCGGTCGCCTCGTCGAACACCTTGTGCACCGTCGGCTTGCCGTGACGCAGGTCGTCGTCGTCCATCGCAGGCAGGTCGTCATGGATCAGAGAATAGACGTGGATCGCCTCCAGCGCGGTCGCCACGCGGCCCGCGGCATCGCGCGACACCTCGAACAGCCGCGCCGTGGCGAACACCAGCAACGGGCGCAACCGCTTGCCCCCGCCGATCGTCGCATGGCGCATCGCGCGGTACAGCGGCGCGCGCGGATCGTCGGGCACCTTCAGCAACGCGTCGAAGCGGCGATCCATTTCGGCCGCGACTTCCTTCAGCGCGGCGTGCAGCGCCGGGTTGGCGGTGGTAACGACGGTCATCCGGCGGCGAACGGCTGCGTGCCGGCGGGCTTGCCGTCGGCGCCCAGGCGGATCGCCTCGATCCGCGCCTGCGCCGCGTCCAGCCGGTCGGCGCACCGCTGGCGCAGCGCGCTGCCGCGCTCGTACAGGCGGATCGCCTCTTCCAGCGGAGTATCGCCGGATTCCAGCCGCCCCACGATCTCCTCGAGTTCGCGCAAGCCCGCTTCGAACGACAGCGTCTCGATGTCCTGCTCCATCGCCCCGCTATGCGACGGGGCCGCCCCGGGGGTCAAGAACGGCGGCGCGAAACTGTTGCCGTCTCGCTGAACCTCGCACGGCGTGATACGTTGACCGCCACCATGTTCCAGAGCATCGACCCCGCGACCGGCACGCCCGGCGCCACCTTCGCCGAACTGACCACCGACGAGCTGGAGGCGCGCATCGCCCGCGCGCACGATGCCTATCGCCAGTGGCGGCGCGTCCCCCTGACCGAGCGCGCCGCGCTGCTCGAACGGATCGCCGAACGGTTCGAGGCGGACAAGCGCCGCCTGGCGGAAATCGCCACGCGCGAAATGGGCAAGACGCTCGCCTCCGCGATCGCCGAGGTCGAGAAATGCGCCGCGGGCTTCCGCCATTATGCGCAGAATGGCCCGGCGATGCTGGAGCCGGTGACGATCCAGACCGCCGCCGGCCCGGCCACCACCCATTACCTGCCGCAGGGGCCGGTGCTGGCGGTGATGCCGTGGAATTTCCCGTACTGGCAGGTGGTGCGCTTCGTCGCACCCACATTGCTGGCGGGCAATGTCGGGCTGCTCAAGCATGCCTCGCTGACGCAAGGGTGCGCCGCCGCGATCGAGGAGGCGATCATCGCCGCCGGCGCGCCCGCGGGCGTGTTCCAGAACCTGCCGATCCGCGCCGACAAGGTCGATGCGCTGATCGCCGACCCGCGCATCGTCGCGGTGACGCTGACCGGCAGCGAGGGGGCGGGGATGAAGGTCGCCGAATCGGCTGGCCGTGCGCTCAAGAAGGTGGTGCTGGAACTGGGCGGCTCGGACCCGTTCATCGTCATGCCGTCCGCCGACCTCGACCAGGCCGCACAGGTTGCGGCAAAGGCGCGGGTGCAGAACACGGGCCAGTCGTGCATCTGCGCCAAGCGGATGATCGTCCACGCCGACGTGTACGACGCCTTCCTCGACCGCTTCTGCGCGGCAATGCGCGCGGTCACCACCGGCGACCCGATGGACCCCGCCACCGACATGGGGCCGCTGTCCAGCATCGAGCAGCGCGACACCGTGCTGGACCAGATCGAGCAGCTGAAGGCCGCAGGCGGGCGCCTGCTGCTGGGCGGCGAGGCGCTGCCGGGGCGCGGCGCGTTCATGTCCGCCGGGGTCGTCGTCGACGTCCCCGTCGACCACCCGGTCGCGCAGGAAGAGGTGTTCGGCCCGATCGCCATGGTGTTCCGCGCCGACGACATCGACGCCGCGATCGCGCTGGCCAACGACGTGCCGTTCGGGCTGGGATCGTCGGTATGGACCAACGACACCGACGAACAGGCACGCTTCGTCCGCGATATCGAAGCGGGGATGACGGCGGTGAACCGGATGCTCGCTTCTTCGCCGGAGGCGCCGTTCGGCGGGGTGAAACGGTCGGGTCACGGGCGGGAGCTCGGTCCCTACGGCCTCCACGAATTCATGAACCTGAAAACCGTGTTCGGCTGATCCCGGCGGCGGGCGGTCAGCCGC